>MFRL01000063.1 GCA_001784565.1 Candidatus Melainabacteria bacterium GWF2_37_15 | reverse complement strand
CCTGTTACAAACAGCAGAAGGAGACCTGTCAATTATCCAGGATAACCTTCAAAGAATCAGGGACTTAGCAGTTCAAGCAGCTAACGGAACAAACGGAACAGCTGAAAGAGCCGCTATACAGTCTGAAGTTCAACAACGTATTGATGAAATTGACAGGATCGCTAGCGCATCCTCATTCAATTCAATCAAACTTCTTGATGGAACATCATCAAACCTCTCACTCCAAATTGGTACTAAGTCAACTCCATCGTTGAACGCAATCAGTTTAACAAGCGGAACTATCAACCCTCTTGGAAACGCTAATGCATCAACACTTGGTATCGGCAGTATAAGTAGCGCATTCGCTAGCGCATCCGCAGCAGCAAGCTTTATTTCAAGCGTAGATACAGCTATAAGCTCAGTATCTGAAAAGAGATCAACAATCGGTTCTTTACAGAACAGGTTAGAATCTGCAATAACCAGCTTGAATGTACAGTTTGAAAACATGTCCGCTTCCGAATCAAGGATAAGAGACGTGGATGTTGCTAAAGAAGCTGCAAACTTAACCAAGAACCAGATATTGCAGCAAGCATCAGCTACACTGTTAGCTCAAGCTAACCAGGCACCATCTGTAGCACTTAGTTTAATATAAACTTAACTTCAGGGATGCGAAGCTAAAATAAGGAGAAAAAGCAACGTATCGTAACTTACAACAATACAATATAGTTCCACTCCTGTTTGAAAAAACAGGGGTGGAATTCCTTAATTAAAAAGGATAATTAATAGGGATAGTCAGTAGGGATAGTCGTTATGATAAGGGATATAATACTAAATTTAAACCAGATTTCCACTTTCGATAATCTTTTCGTTGAAAGACTTCTTCGTTTTCAAAAACACTGTGAAAGAAATAATTGCTCCATTGCATTATGCGGAGCTAATCATGATGTATTATGTATTTTTTATCTTTTAAAGCTTGATAAATACTTTGAGTTTTATGAAAATGAAGATGAAGCTCTTTTAAGAGAAAATAGATTAGTTAAAAGAAGACTAAAAGTGGTGTAGGAGAAGCAATGTTTGATGTTATAACTATCGGGGGGGCAACAACGGATACTTTCGTACAGGTTGATAAAGCAAAGATTATAAATATAGAAACTCCAACCTCAAAAGACAGCTATCTGTGTTTTGATTACGGCGCAAAGATAGAAATGGACAAACTCGCTTATGACATAGGCGGAGGTGCTGCAAATACTGCTGTAAACTTTTCAAACCTTGGATTTAAAACAGGAATAGTGGTTAAAATAGGATATGACCTTAATTCTCAGGCTGTATTGCAGCAGCTTAACGAAAGAAATGTTGATACTTCAATGCTTCTCAGGACAAAGGAGGACAAAACAGGCTTCTCTGTTATTTTAACAAGTTATGAAGGTGACAGGACAGTTGTAATGCACCGCGGCGCAAACAGTCTGATTACACTTGATGATATAGACTGGGAAAAAATCAGGCAGGCAAAATGGATATATTTCGCTTCACTTAGCGGCGCTTCAAATCAAATACTGGATAAAATGGCTTTATTCGCAGAAGAAAACGGTATAAATATGGCGTTTAACCCCGGTTCTACGCAAATAAAACGAGGACTTGAGGATTTAAGAAAAATTCTGGAAACTGCGGAAATTCTTATAATGAACCGTACAGAGGCCTCCGAAGTAACCGGCATCCCCAATAATCCGCCTGACGAACCCAGCATTGACGACCCGAATCTGAATGAGATGATAACCAAGCTTAAGAGTTACGGGCCTAAAATCGTGGTTATTACTGAAGGCAAAAAAGGTGTATATGCCTATGATGGCAAAACAATGTATTATACACGTCCATTTCCGGCTAAAGTAGCGAGTACGCTGGGCGCAGGAGATGCTTTTGCAAGCACATTTGTTGGAACTATTATGAAATATGGGTTTAATGAAATAGAAAAATCTTTAAAATACGCTTCTGTTAACTCAGCATCAGTTGTGGGAACTTTTGGGGCACAGCAGGGATTGAAGAATTTTGATGAAATTGAAGAAACCTTAAATAAAAATCCTGATTTTCAGGTACAGAAAAGATTAAAATAGGGTAGGGTGCATTTATGCACCAATAAGTAATATAGGGTGGGCTTTAGCCCACCGCCATTTATACAATTTTGTAAGGGCAGACCTGTGTGTCTGCCCTTAGGTTAGGATCAATTTAAAAAATTGACCCAACAAAAACTTTATCAAGAATTATTTAGATAATAAATATTGCTTTTTAGCTCTGTTTGCATCCTTAACAAGTTCTTCTGCAAGGTTCTCTCTTGTAGTGTATGAAAACTGTTGAGCATTTGGTAAAGAGTAACTTCTCAAGTCAGCTTTAATTTTTTGAAAAAAAGTTTTTCCTGGCTCTGTAATATCTTGTACACTAGTCCTAAGTTTACTCATGTCAAGTCTGCCAAAGGATGTCTCAGGTCGAACAAATATATCCACATCTCTTGCTAATTCTTCTAGCTGAGGTCTAGCTTTTTGTACTTCTTTTAAAACATGTTGTCCTAATTTCTTGGCAATCGTCGCTTCGTCCATATGAAAAGCCATTCCAAATGATAATTTTGGGCTTGAATTGTTCTGTGTTATAGCTTGCATTGACATGTTTTTCTCCTGTTTTTTACTTCACTAATACTATTATTTTTTGCAATTAACTATATAAAACACCTGAATAAAAAAGTTTCCTAAATTTTTGTAAAATTTTCAAAATTATTTTCTCAATTTTTCCTATAAACAGATATAGTGTGGGCAAAACCCCAATGTCGTCAACTTAGTATATAAATATGTCTGTATATTTTTTTAAAGCAGCGGCGCAGGACACAATTTTTGTTTTCCTTTCAGGTTAGCTTTGACGTAATAGTTAATTTTAGGGGGGAAACTGGCCGCTGCGCGGCCAGTTTCCCCCCTTTTTAAATTTTTTTTAACGCCGAGGACAACTTGGATTTTATAAAATTAACTATTACAACGCCACAGCCTACTGACAGAAAATATTACAATTTTTTAATTTTTTTTCTTAAGTTGACGACATTGGGCAAAACCCACGCTACCTTAAAAATTATTTATATTATATTTTAATAAAACATACTAGCATTATATACAAATATTTGTTATAATATTAATAAGGTTTATAATGTGGTAATGCCATAAGGAGTTGAATTTAAGGGACAGAGAGTTTTTAAAAAAAAGTGTAAAAAAGTGAAAAAAAGTGAACTTAAGGGGAATGAAAGATGCTCAATCAGAAGCAAAAGCGCCTTATAACGGCGTTAATTACTACCACTACAGTAAAAGAAGCCTTACAAAAGGCTAATGTCTCTAATCGAAGCTATTATAACTGGCTTGACAATAAGGAATTCGTGGACGAACTTAATTATGTCCAACAGCAAGTTTATAATGATTGTGTTATGGATATACGAAATTTGTCCAAAAATGCTGTAAAACTATACGAAAAGCTTATGAAAAGTGATAATGAAAGTATCCAGCTTAGAGCGGCAATATCGATAATAAATAATGCAGGAAAATTTTTGGAAATTAAAATTCACCCAAGTCATATTAAAGAAGAACCTAAAAAGACTTTATTTCAGGAAATTGATGAACTTACGGCGCTTTTGGAAGAAAGCGGGTGGGAATTAAGTGAGAAAGGGGTTAACTAGCATCCGCACCGTCCGGTCTTTTTATAATACTCCTGATGATACTCTTCAGCCCTCCAAAAAGTTGATGCCGGGACGATTTTCGTAACTGCAAGCGGTGGCTTTGATTTCTCTGCCAGCTTTTTCTGCTCTTCACTGTGATAAAATATAGCTGATCTATACTGACTGCCTACATCAACACCCTTTCCAATACTCCAGAAAACGTCGAGTAACTGCTCATACGATATTTTTTCCGGGTCAAAAGTTACTTCTACAGCCTCTGCATGGCCTGTTTCATCGGAACACACCTCTTCATAAGTCGGGTTTTCCTTGTGCCCACCTGTAAAGCCGACCTGGGTGGAAATTACGCCGTCAAGCCTGGCAAATTTAACCTGAACGCCCCAAAAACACCCTGCTGCAAACGTAGCTTTCTCCATAGTGATCACCTCGGGCAAAGTTTTGGAATTTTTATCCTAAAAATTTCCTGCATGTCTAAATTATTAATGACTGTATCTATAAGCACCTCCGGGTTTTCCAGTTCAATAGAAGGCAAAATGCCAAGGATATCAACTCCTGAAAGCTTACTGATAACATCAGGCGCTGTTTTTATGGCAATATCATCAGTATCTGACGGGTAATTGGAAATAACCACCCCCAGCACGTCTAATCCAACATTCCTTGCAGCCTCAATAGTAAGCAAGGTATGGTTTATAGTGCCAAGATCCGGCCTTGCAACTATTAAAACCGGTAAATCTAGCATTTTTGCAAGGTCCCGCATCATAAAATCTTGCGCCACAGGTACTAAAAGCCCACCAGCCCCTTCTGTTATCACAAAGTCACACTGCTCTTTCAAGGTGTCATAATCATTTTTTATTTTGTATTTGTTTATTTTCACATTATCAAGCATCGCAGCAATAGACGGAGCAGCGGGATAACTTAGGCTATAACTGACTTTTGTCACTATATTTGAGTCAACGGACTCTACAAACTCCATATCTGATGCAACTCCGGTCTGAATAGGCTTATACACACCCATTGTATAACCAAGGCTCTGCATAACAGCAGCTAGTCCGGCTGTTACAACAGTTTTCCCTACGCCTGTATCTGTGCCTGTAATAAAAATGTTCATTTTCCCTGCGAAAACCTGTCAACTTTAAACCGCTGGACAGCAATTTTTTCTTCTAACGAAATGCCTGCTTTTCTCATACACGCTGCGACCTGCTTTTCTATTGTATCCAACCCTTCAAGGTCAGGAAGCAGCAATGCCTGCCTGCCTTTTTCTGAAGACACAATGATTCCATACACTTTTGGGTCAAGTTCATCTAAAGACGATACTTTCTCGGAAAGATGCAACACATCCACTGAGTATTTCAGGCTGTCCAGTTCAAATTCCTGAACGGGAGGAAATCTCGGATCCTTTGTGGCGGAAGAAATAGCATTATGCATTATTTCCTCAACTACAGACTCCCTTGTCGGCGCTATTGTGCCAATACAACCTCTCAAATCACCGTCCAATGTCTTTAAAGAAACAAATGCACCTGCTTTTTCTACATCTACCCCGGTTAGTTTTATAGGCAATTCGGGCTTACCATTGCCTTTTACATGGTTTTCAATAACTAGCCGTGCAAATTCTTCTGGCCTCATATATTACCCCTTTTTCCTTAAATTCATAACTTTTTCCTGATCAGGATTTACCCATAGCGTCTTTTCATTATTATAAACCACAAATCCGGGTTTAGAATTTGCAGGCTTTTTTACAAATTTGCGTCTGGTGTAAACAACCGGTACATTTGAAGATTGCCTGCCTTTACTGTAATACGCCGCGATATAAACCGCTTCATGCAGTGTGGTTTCAGGAACTTCCTTATCTTTAGAGGATTTGATAATTACATGCGAGCCGGGAATGTTCTGCACGTGGAGCCAGATATCCTCCGGGGATGAATTCTTCAGAATATACTCGTTTTGTTTGTTATTTTTCCCGGCAATTATAGTAAAACCATCTGAGGAAGTAAACTCAGCAGGCTTAAAATTATCTTTTGCCTGTTTTTTAGGTTCGTTGCCTTCTAATTCCTGCTGTATCTCCCGTAAATCCTGCATTGTTTCCGCCTGATTTACGGCTTCTTCCACGCTTTCAAGATACTGGATTTCTTTTATTGTTTTTTGCATCATTTCTTCACCGTGCTTTGCAGCTGTCTTGGCCTTTTTGTAGAGCTTATAATATTTCTGTGCTTCTTTAGGATTATCTATAAGAGCATTATCGCCCATTTGTTTGTATTTTTCCTGCTTTTCCTGAGAATGCACTATTGTTTCCTGTTCCGCAAGGAGTTTTTTGTTATGATTAAGCTCTTTTTTCAAAATCTTTAAAACGTTATTTTTCAGCCTGGTAAACTTGTCCTGGAACACCTGATAACCAAAATACCTGTCCAGCATTTCATTTACAGACTTTATCCTCTGCCACTCAATAGTTTTATCAAGCGTTACAAGTGAATAAAACTTCATGTCAGAACTTATACCAGGGTTTAAATTCTCCAGGTTAACAGTCTGCTTTGCAATATTGTATAAATCTTCAACCGGGCAGGCACTAATAAGCTCAGCGGCAAGTGCCCTGCTGATATAGCCAAACTCCTCCATTGATGTTACTTTTATTAGCTTGCGAAAATCCTCTTCTGATATTTTTGTTAGGTCAATTTTATTCTGTTTTGGCGGGTAAATATACGGCAATCCGCCTGCAAGTTCACGTTCCCTGCTTTTTTCACTGCTTACGCTGTGAGCACAACCCAGAATAACGTTGTTTTCATAGTTATACAGGATAATATTACTTGATTTGCCCATGAATTCACACGAAAGCACCATTCGTACTCTTTCGCCAAGTTCACTGTAGCTTTCAAAGTAAATTTCAAATATCCTTTCAAATTCCGGCTGCTTTATATCAAGTATTTTGCTTCCTTCCATATGTTTTCGCAGCAGCATACAGAACATTGGCGGGGTTTTAGGGATTTCAATACTGCGCAATTCCTCCCCTTCACGACTTAATACCGAAAGATGGGGATATTTCGGGTCCACAGAGATGTACAGCTTGTGGTTAGCGCCCTGCGCCCTTATGGTGAGTAATAGCTCATGTTTAGTAGGCTGCTGGATTTTATAAATCCTGCCGCCCGTGAACACAGGCTGGTATTCAGCAACAAAGGCTTTCAGGGAAAGGGAATCAAAATTTAACATAGCACTAGCATTATATGTAAACCCGAGCGGGTTTTCAATTCGCCTGCAAAAGCTTAATGACCTTTTAGTTTTTCGATATATTCTTTACATGATTCAGCGTTTTGGTCATCACCAATTATTTGAAGTATTTGCATTGTTTTTTCTGAATGTGTAATTTTGTCTTGTATAGTGGGATTAGTCATATCTCTAATAACTCTTGAGGCTTCAAGCGCACCTTTTGCATTCCTTTCTAAATCCCAGTGAGCATGAGGTTTATAGTTGCTTTTTAGAGCACAAACTTCAGCTACTTGAAGAAATTTATCAGCAACATCTTTTAAGCTATTTTTAATTTCACCCATTAAACCAAGCTCTATTCCTTTTAACTCCTCGTAGCTTTTCCCATAATTAGCTGGTTTTTTTATATCTAACCTTTCTCCAACAAAATAGTGGTCACCGACACCACCCCTGGCTGATTTAAGATATGGTTCCTTAGAATTCGGATAGGGAAGTAAATTAGGTGCATTTCTTCTTATTTCTTGAAGAATTTCATCTTGTGTTTCATCTGCATATGGATGATAAGTATGTGAAGTAGCTGTATATGCTTCATAAGGCTCATCATTGGGCGATGTACCAGTTTTCCACACTCCTTTAAAAGCAAAGTTCTTATTCTCTGCCTTCTGAAACGGCACAACTGCACGTTGCTGTGACATTGGGTTTATTAACATAGTTTTAATTCCTTTCTGTTATTTTATAATTAACAATAATTTTATTTCTTTGCTGCTTCAGTTTTCTTCTTTCTTTCTATAACAGGTGATTTAATATTCATTAATTCTATGTATTCCCAGATAGGCCCTTTCCCTGGGCCTAAGTTCCAACTTAAGTCTGTTTTAACAGCGTTTATCCCCATCTTAGTATAATGCGGCCTGTCATTATAATACACATCTAATGCTGTTCCCAGCGTGGCCTTATATTTAACTGCGTTTGCATCAAGTACCCTGCTGTATTCCTGCATGTGGTCTGCTCTATTTAGATCCCAATATTGTAATGGCTCTAATTTTTCAGTTAAAAATCCTGTTGCATTGTCTTTATCTTTTTTATAATCCACAACAGTATCAGGTAATCCGCCTGTATTGCTTGCTGCAACTAATGTGCCAACAGGTAAAGCTTCACCCTGGGTTAAGCCGCAAGGTTCAAACCAGCTCGGTATCATAAACAGGTCTACCCCTGCTTTTAAAAGTCTTCCTGAAGATGTATTCCTTGTATCCAGTATCATTACTCGTTTTTGATCTTCCCCTAAATCAGCAAGCATTTTTACTGCTTTATTATCCACTGCTGATCCGCCTGCCTGTATAATTACAAACGGCTTTTCTTTTCCCTTATATTTAGTATCAAAATCTTTGTACAACTTTGCAAGGCTCTGCATTAATATGTCCAGGCCTTTCTGGTCTTCCCCTCTGCCTACAAAAGAGAATATAGGAGTATTTTCTGTTAAAACGCTTGTGTCTGGTTTGCTCTTTAACATTGCTCCTTTTATTATCCGGTTTCCTGGCTGGACTGAAGTATCTTTTAACTGGTCTGTATATGTCTGCAATACCTTTATAAGAGATAATTTTGCCTGTTTTTTAGCTTCTACAAAATTATCTTCCCGAATAGGGATCATTTTATCGCAATAACCGTTAAATTCTTTATTAAGTCCTTTAATTGCATTTTCTGTTAGCATATTCTTTGCTTTTTCATTACCGTTAGTTATTCCTTTTAGAGAACCTTTACTATATCTTCTGGTGAACACATTCTTAAGCCTTTCTCCAAAGCCTACACCATTAACACTCTGGTCAGACAGCTCCTTTCCATAATTTATGGACACTGAAGCAAGCCTGTCAGCTAAAGAAGTGCCCATATGCAGCATATTCATCTGGTCGCCGACCATTAAGGTATTGGTAAGCTCATTCCATCCCAAGTCAGGTGCTGCATAAGCAGATTTTTCTGCAATATCGGCAGCATATTTCCCGAACATCTGGTTAAATGTTTTTTGTGTATCTCCATCAACGCCCTGGTGTTGTGCGTTATGTATAAGCATAAAGAATGGGATGTCAGTAATTTGTTTTTGAACAATATCATGATTTTCAAGTAGTTCTTTAGGCAGTTCATTAGCTTGTTCTCTAAATGGTGTCAGGTAGCGGGTTAGCGCTGCCATAGGCGCAGCCTGCCAGTCATTTCCCATAATTGCATCAGGCGGTTTTAAAGTATAATTATTTTCGCCTTTTGGTAAATATTGTTCACCTTTTATTGCCTTAGCTTTTAAGTCTATTCCAATTTCATAAGCATACTTTGAGAATATACCACCAAATCTTTCAGGTTCATCCATATCATCCTGTGATACATATGGCCCCCATTCGCGTGAACCGTAAGCATTTTCTTTTAAATCTTTCTTTGCAGTTATATCAAACTTACCTAATTCACTATGTATAAAGTTATGTCTGACACCACTCTTTGGACCTATTCCAGAATAGACAACAACTTTGTCATACTCCTGCTTAGTACCATCATTTACAGGTATTTTCTTTTCAAAAACTTTTTCTAGAATAATTTTATTTGGGCTGGCTGTATTTCCATATGTATATTCATATTTCTCTGTTTCTCCAGGTAATTTAACCAAACTATATGTGACATCAGTACCCGATACTTTTTGCGTCCCTAAATATAAAGGTGTCCATAGTTCAGGTTCAGCGTGCTGGCCATATTCTTTGTTTATTTTGTTTATTTCCTGTGCTATTTCTACAGGAACATCAGCAATGCCACCAGCCTTCATAAATTCCATTGTTTCAGATGTAGGTATGAATATCCTTGGGTTAGTTAACACAGGGAGTTTGCTAACTTCGTCAACTCTTTTTGAGGATGCTTCCCTAACACCCATATTTTTTATTATTTCGTCGAGTCTGGCATTGGCTGTTTTATTACCTTCAGAGATTTTATCCCTAGTTGATAGTAGCCTAAAGTGCTTGCCATTAAGTTCAACTGTCCTGGTCCTAAATGGAGTGTTGAGTTTATGTGCGCTTTCTGCCGTTGCCGCAGCGTTATTAGCTGTATCTTTTACTTCTTTAATCTTATCTCTTGCTGTTTCAGCATGTTTAACTATACTGTCTAAAGTTATATCGTGTTCCTTTGCTTCATTTATAGCCACGTCAGCGGCCTTGCCTCCCAACACCCCTGCCAGGGCAGCGACTGCTATATTGGTTTTATCAATCTTGGAGCCAGTGTTGGTATTGGTAACCTGCACCTCTTTAATTTTTTTAGCCAGCTCATCACTTAATTCCTTGCCAATATTTTTTAATGCTCTCCCGTTCCTGAGGGAAACAATGGTTGCCACTGCTGAAAGTCCAACTGCGGCTGTTATTCCTCCTACGGTAAGAATATCTTTTTTTGAATAACCTGACTCCTGTGGAGGTGCAACAGGAGGTGGAGTTACCGCCGCACTATTCTTGTGGGTCATAAATTGAGTCATAAGGTCCTGATTTGACCCAAAGTGCAAGGATTTAGCAGAGAAATTAATATGCATATTTTTTACATCCCAAATTTGTATACAATCAGATAAAACCTGAACATGAAAAAAATTAACACCTAAAATAAAAAATTTTTTTACGGTAAAATCAAATATGTAAGTTTTAGGGTATGTTTTAGGGAGATGATCTATGAAAAAAACAATTAAAGACCTCGACAATATTAAAGGCAAAAGAATACTCGTCAGAGAAGACTTAAACGTCCCTCTGGATGAAAACCTGAACATTACAGACGATACACGCATACGCGCTGCAGTTCCCACAATAAATTACTTAAGGGAAAAAGGCGCAAAAGTTATAGTAGTAGCTCATTTAGGAAGGCCAAAAGGCAAATTCAAAGATAATATGAGACTCAACCCCGTAGCAAAAAGACTTTCAGAACTACTTAATGCTCCGGTGATAAAACTTGATGACTGCATTGGCAACGAAGTAAAAACAAAACTTGCAGAACTTAAAGAAGGCGAAGTAGCCCTGCTCGAAAATATAAGATTCTACAACGAAGAAGAAGCTAATGATCCCGAATTCGCTAAAAAACTCGCTGAACTTGCTGATATTTACGTGAATGATGCGTTCGGTACAGCTCATAGAGCACACGCTTCAACAGAAGGTGTGGCAAAATACCTTTCCCCTGCAGTATCAGGATTGTTAATGGAAAAAGAACTCGATGCGCTAGGCGGACTGCTCCAATCACCTAAACGCCCATTTGTTGCAATTGTAGGTGGAAGCAAGGTTTCAACCAAAATAGGCGTTCTTGAAAACCTTATGGACAAGGTGGACACTTTAATCCTCGGCGGTGGAATGACCTACACATTTATGAGAGCTCAGGGATACAGCGTTGGAAAGTCTATATGTGAAGAAGACAAGCTGGATATTGCAAAAGACCTTATGAAAAAGGCCGAACAAAAAGGCGTAAAGCTTGTAATTCCTGTGGATATACTTATTGCTGACGCATTCAGCCAGGACGCAAACACAAAAATCGTATCATCAAAAGAAATCCCTGATAACTGGGAAGGTGTCGATATCGGCCCTAAATCCAGAGAAAACATCAACGAGATTTTACAGGAAGCTAAAACTATTCTATGGAATGGCCCGGTAGGCGTGTTTGAAATCGATAAATTCGCTGAAGGAACTAAAGCTGTAGCTCAAAGCGTTGCAGATGCGACCAGAAAAGGAGCAAAAAGTGTACTTGGCGGTGGCGACACCGTTGCAGCCATAGAAAAATTCGGCATTTCTTCTGAATCTTATTCACACATCAGCACCGGCGGCGGAGCAAGCCTGGAATTTATTGAAGGCAAGGAACTCCCCGGCGTTGCAGCTCTTGATGAAAAGGTGGCGGTAAAATAATTACAGGCTTTTTAACTTCGTTTTTGCTGGTATGTATGTCTTCCCTGTTCTTTGCTTTTTCGCTAAAGGACAGGAAGACTTCTACCAGTTTAATATACGCTGCCTTAATAGCTATATCTCAGGTGATAATAAGCTTTGAATTGTTATCCTTGTTTAAAGCCATATATCCTGTTAATTTTTTACTGTGTAATGCACTATTTTTTGTTGCTGCGCTTATATTGTATAGTCGTCACCCCGGACTTGATCCGGGGTCTATCCAAAAAACAACTGTAAGCATTTTATTAATTTCTTTAAAAAGAGACAAAATACTTTTGTTTCTTTCAGTTCTGTTTACACTTAGCGTATTGATTTCATTATTTTTCGTCCTCTTTGTCCCGACGAATAACGCAGACAGCCTTTTATACAGACTTCCACGAGTAGCATTCTGGATTCAGAATGCATCATTCGAACATTATGAAACCACATCACTAAGAAATCTTGTTTTTCCGATTAATTCGGAATTAATGCTCCTCTGGTCAATGATTTTCGTTAAAAGAGATTATATTGCACTTTTCCCCTCATTTTTTTCATATTTAGGCTGCCTTGCAATGATCGGCGTTTTTTTAAATAGCCTGAAATTTTCCGCAAAAAGAATATTATGGGTATTGCTGATTGTAGGCTCTTTACCTATTTTAATTCTGGAATCTTCAAGTGCGCAAAATGATCTATTTTTGGGATTTTTGCTCTTTACATCGTTTTATTTGTTCCTTATTGCTGTTAAAGAGGATAAGCATCTTCCCATAATATTTTCTGCACTTGCTTATGCAATAGCATTAGGAGCTAAAAGTACAGCGTTTCTTTTCATACCAGCTTTTGCGATTGTTTATACCCTTATAACAATAAAGCTTAAAAGGTATAAATATCTCTTAAGCTTTATTCTATGCGGCATTGCAGCATTTATATTGCTCTCATCATATAATTACATCCTTAACTATATAAATTATGGCCATGTTTTCGGCCCTGCAAGCATTGTAAATGAACACGTTAACTCAAATTTAAAACTTTTACCTTCATCAATTATTTTATATTTAACTTATTTTGCTGATTTTTCAGGGATTAAAGCTGTGGAGCATTTAAACCCCCACATAGTCAGCCTTTTTTCAGGGTTAAACATACTGGATGCAGTCCATATCGGAAAATTCACCGGCTTTAATTACAGGATTCAGGAAAACTTTTCCTGTTTTGGACTTCTGGGGTATTTATTGATTCTTCCATTTACTATTTTTGCTTTAACTAAAATTCGTTCTCAAAACATCAAAAGCTTTTATTCAGGCATCTGTGGGATTTTCCTTATATTATTTATGCTGATTCTGCCTTTGGTTATGGGGTTTTCTATATGGAACTTTAGATATCTTGCTACCGCCATAATTCTTGCAGCGCCAGTTATAGTTTTTAGCTACAGTAAAAAACTCAGCGTTTATAAAGTTATAATCACGCTGATTGTAGCTTTTAACTATATATTCATGCCGCTTTTTATGGATGGAAAGCCATTTTTTAAAGTACTTAGCCAATGCAGGAATGATTTAAGACTAAAAAATGAAGTGGATTTTTCAATTTACTGGAGAGAATATTACCCATTAAAGTATGCGGAAGAATTTATCCCAAATAATTCTACAATAGGGCTGATTTTCAGTGAGACAGATATCATTTATCCCTTTATTGAAGCGAATCCAACATGGAAAATTAAACTTGTCAGATATGAAAATCTTATCCAGGATAAAAAATTTGACCAGTATGATTATTTGATTACAGCAGGCAACATACAAAGCATTTATCCATTAAAAAATGTTGAAAAATATGACTATTACATTAATCCAACCCAAAGAAGCCTGACTTTTGAAAATAACATGGTAAAAACTTTTTACGCCGATCATGACGGAAAAATTCTGTTTAATATAGCTGAAAAACCTGAAAAAATGGTAAATTTAGTTGAAGAAGAAAAACTTTTAGAGTATTTTGTAAAAATTAAAGCGGTTTCTGTAAGAACTCAACATAAACCACAGGACAGAATATACTGGATTTATAAAAAGAGAAGAGAAGAATGAGAACAGTTAAAGCAGGATTAATACAGACTAATTCCTATCCAACCAAGGAAGAAAACATTAACAAAGCTATTTCCTTTATAGAAAAGGGAGTTAAACAGGGGGTAAAGGTAATTGCATTGCAGGAAGTATTTTTTAGCCCTTATTTTCCCATAGAGCAGGACAATAAATGGTTCGGCTGGGCGGAACCAATATCCGGTCCTACTGTAAAACTCATGCAGGACATAGCAAAACAGTACGGAATAGTACTTGTAGTGCCGATTTTCGAAGAAGAAGGAAGAGGTATTTATTACAATACCACGGCTGTAATAGATGCTGATGGCTCATTAAGGGGAATATACAGGAAAAACCACATTCCTCACCTTCCAGGATTCTGGGAAAAGTTTTATTTCAAACCCGGAAATCTTGGCTACCCGGTGTTTGACACCGCATATTGCAAAGTAGGGGTTTATACATGTTATGACAGACACTTCCCTGAAGGTGCAAGGTTGCTAGGTTTAGCAGGGGCAGAAATAGTATTTAATCCCTCCGCAACCGCAAAAGGCCTGTCTAAATATCTTTGGGAACTGGAACAACCTGCACATGCAGTGGCAAATATGTATTATGTAGGAGCCATAAACAGAGTAGGCGACCCATACTACGGTACCAGCTATTTTGTAAACCCAAGGGGCCAGTTCCTCGCAAAAGGCTCAGAAGACAACGAGGAAATTGTGATTGCTGACCTTGATCTTGATTTGATTACCGAAACAAGAAAAACATGGCAATTTTACAGGGACAGGCGACCTGAAACATATTCCGAACTCGCAAAACTATAGTATATTTACAAATCAGGAATTATGCTATTATTGTTGAAAAACAAGGAGAAAATGATGCAGATAAAAATTAATATAAAACCATCTCAAAAGTTGTTAAATCTTCCAACCTATGTTTTCGCTGAACTTGATGAATGGAAAGAAGAAGCCAAAGCGAAAGGAATGGATTTAATAGACCTGGGTATTGGCAACCCCGACGGTTGCACCCCGGAAGCTGTAGTTAAAGCAGCAGTAGAAAGCCTGAAAAATCCTAAAAATCATGGATACCCTTCATTTAAAGGAAAAGATGAATTAAGAGAAGGCATAGCTCAGTGGCTTTATAACAAGCACGGCATAACAATGGATCCAAAGGACGAAATACAGACACTTATAGGTGCTAAAGAAGGTCTTGCACATCTTGCAATGGCTTATACAAACCCGGGTGATATAAATATTGTTCCAGACCCTTATTATCCGGTATTATCACGGGGAACCTGGCTTTCAAACGGAGAAGTTTACCATGTAAAGCTTGAAGAAAAAAATAATTTCCTGCCGGATTTAAAATCAATACCTGAAGAAGTTGCACAAAAAGCAAAAATATTTTTTGTTAACTACCCGAATAACCCAACAGCAGGCGTGGCTACAAAAGAATTTTTCAAGGAGATGGTGGATTATTGCAAAAAGTATAATATTTTACTTTGCAGTGACCTTGCCTACTCACAAATAGTGTTTGATGGTTATAAACCCCCAAGTGTGTTTGAAGTTGAAGGAGCAAAAGATATTGCTATTGAGTTTTATTCATTCTCCAAATCCTACAACATGGCCGGATGGAGAATAGGATTTGCTGTGGGCAATAAAGAGTTCATAAAAACCCTTTATGCTATGAAAACAAACCTTGACTACGGCACCAGCTCAATTATTCAGGATGCTGCTATTGCCGCATTAAACCTACCTGAAGATCAATGCTGTCATATATCGGGTAATTACCAGAGAAGACGCGACTTTATGGTGGAAGGTTTTAATAAACTCGGGTGGAACGTGAAAAAAACGCAGGCTACCATGTATTTATGGTTGCAGGTTCCACAGGGATATGACTCTAAAACCTGGTGCAAAACGATACTGGATAAAACCGGTGTTGTATTTACTCCTGGTATAGCATTCGGAAAACACAGCGATGGTTATTTCAGGGCATCACTTGTAGCGCCGGATAACAGGCTGATGGAAGCCCTAGACAGGTTGGAAAAAGCAGGGATAAAGTATTCATAACCCATGAAAGACATATATAATCCTGAAACATTTAGAGAGCAGGGATATAAAATAATAGATATCCTTACAGATTATCTGGAAAAAGCCACCTCAGGCGATATTGAGGAGGTTTTGCCTCCAATAACTCCTGATGAAATGTTAACTAAATGGAGTGGGGAATTCCCCCAAAAACCAACACATAACACCGAAGATATAATTAAAAAAGTGATTGGTTTATCAAATCACCTGCACAGCCCCCGCTATATAGGCCACCAGGTGAGCGCTCCCCTGCCAAATGCCATATTATCAACACTTGCTTCCTCTTTATTAAATAATGGCTGCACTATATATGAAATGGGGCCTGCGGGTACCATTATTGAAAAAAGAATAATTCAATGGATGGCAAAATTAATCGGCTATGATGACACATCTGATGGTTTTCTCACTTCAGGTGGCACTCTGGGGAACTTAACAGCGCTTTTAGCTGCAAGACAGGCCAAAGCCGGTTATGATATATGGTCAGAAGGTACCAAAGAGGATAATAAGCTTGCTTTCCTGGTGTCTGCTCAAACTCATTATTGCGCTAAAAGGGCAATTCAAATAATGGGGCTGGGCGAAAAAGCTGTTGTTTCCGTAGAAACAGATGAAAACTACCGGATGACTATTCCAGCCATACAAGAAGCATACAATTCAGCAGTAAAATCCGGCAGAAAAGTAATAGCCCTAGTAGCTAACGCCGGCTCCACCGCAACAGGCAGCCATGATCCACTGGAAGAAATAGCTGATTTCTGCCAAAAGCACGATTTATGGCTTCATATTGACGGGGCGCATGGAGCATCTGCTTTAGTTTCCGAGAAATATCGTTCCTTATTAAAAGGCATAGAACATGCTGATTCCGTTGTGTGGGATGCTCACAAGATGATGCTTATGCCTGCTTTGATAACAGCGGTAATATTTAAAAACGGGAAAAACTCATACGAGGCATTCTCCCAGAAAGCTTCCTATCTTTTTGAAAAGGAAGCCCGTGAAGAATGGTACAATCTAGCCCAGAGAACTATGGAATGCACTAAAGGGATGATGGGATTAAAGCTTTATGTGAGTCTTATGACATATGGCACAGAGTTTTTTGATGATTATATTACCCGGATGTACGATTTGACCAAAAAATTCGCAGATATGATTAAAAATTCCCCTGATTTTGAGCTGGCTGTTGAGCCGCAAAGCAATATAATCTGCTTCAGGTATCTACATAAAGATTCCAGCGATATCAAAAAAGAAATTCTGACTAAAGGCTCGTTTTATCTTGTGCAGACAAAATTAAAAGATGAAACCTATCTAAGATGCACTATTATCAACCCTTTAACTACTGAGCAGACTTTGTTGGATTTAATGCAGGAAATCAGGTCGTTGCAAATTTTTAGCACCGCATCCCCCTCTTTTGTTTAATTAATTTTCACTGCATTAAGGTTATACTTTTAAAATTAACAAGGCTTGAGGGGAAAGTTCGTATGCTTACGTCAGGTTACAGGCTTTCAGAAAAAATTCTTACCGCGCCGGTACAGGGTATAGATGAGAATGGAATAGAAAAAACCTATACCTTAAGCGATTTTTTAGGTGAATACGTTGTGCTGTACTTCTGCCCGATGGATAGTTCACCTGAATGTGAGCAGGAAGCCCGGGAATTTAACGAAAAAATAAATAATCTATCAAAAAAAGCTACTGTAATTTGTGTGAGTCCTGACAGCATAGAAGGCCATAAAAACTTTCAAGAGCAATTAGGACTTGATTTTGTATTATTTTCCGATACAGACTACAGGATAACTAAAGCTTTTGGTGCATGGGGCGAAAAGAAAATGTTTGGTATGACGTTTTTAGGGGTAATTCGTTCAACTTTTCTTATTGGAAAAGAGGGAGTAATAAAGCACGCCTGGCCAAACGTTACACTTGAGGGTCACGTTGAAGAAGTGGTTAAAGTGCTTGACTTGCTGGATTAAATATAAATATCCCGCTCGCCGTTGTGTACCTTCTCAAGCTGTCTATTGAGCTTTTCCTTTACGCGCTCATCTGGAATTTCCGCAATATGCTGCTCAATACATTTCTGACCGGCTATTTGGGTTTCCTCGCTAGCATAATCTTCAAGATATTCCTTGAAAGTCAGGATAGCATTCGGCTGACAAAATTTCTGGATTAACCCTGGTTTTGCATAGTCCATAAAATCCTTCCCAACCCGGCCTAGCCTGTAACAACTTGTGCAAAAACTCGGCAAATAGCCAGTTTCAGACAGTTCCCTGATAACTTCATCAAGGCCGCGATGGTCACCGATCTGGAACTGCTCGGTGGAATCCTCTTCATGATAGCCGCCCGGGTTTGTTTTTGATCCTGCACTCATCTGGGATACACCTAATTCAAGCACTTCTTTTCTGAATTCTGCTCTTTCCCTTGTAGTGAGGATTAATCCGGTATATGGCACTGCAAGCCTGAGTACTGCAACAATCTTTTTAAACTCTATATCAGAAACAGCATGTGGCGGTTGATCCGCTATTTCAGAACCTTTTGCAGGTTCAATCCTCGGCATGGAAATTGTATGAGGGCCGGTACCATATGTTTTATCAAGGTATTCGGCATGAGCAAGCTGGGCAAGTACTTCAAACCTGTAATCAGTAAGGCCATAAAGCACGCCAACACCCACATCATTCAATCCAGCCTGGAATGCTCTGTCCATGGTTTCTACACGGTATTCATAGTTAGCTTTTAAGCCTGATGGGTGCATTGCTTTGTATGTTTCATGATTGTATGTTTCCTGGAATGACTGATAAGTCCCTATATTAAACGTTTTTAGCCGTTTAAAATCCTCAATTGAAAGCGGGGCGATGTTTATATTTATCCTACGCACTTCACCCTTCATTATTTTCAGCTCATATATTTTCCTTATTATTTCTTCAATATAGTCAAGGTTAACCTGGGTCATGTCCTCGCCAGCCACGAGCAGAATTCTTTTATGCCCCATGTTTATAATTGAGCGGGCTTCCTCAATCACTTCATCCACGTTTAGTTTTCTTCTTTTTATATCTTTATTTGCCTGCCTAAAAGCACAGTACAGGCAGTTATTAGTGCAATAATTGCTGACGTATAGCGGGGAGAACAAAACAATCCTTTTACCGTAAATTTTTTCCTTAACTGTTTTTGCTGCTTTAAAAAGCTGGTTTAATGTTTCATCATCCTCGATATTAAGCAATACAGCGGCTTCTTCCATAGAAAGGCCCTGTAATGTCAGGGCCTTATTCAGTACATCATTAATTTTTTCCCTGGAGGGTTTTAATTCCTTCAGGTCATTAATTTTTTCTTCAGGTATGATGTTGTTTATGTTTATTTTCATTTAGTCAATTATGATAACGCTGACAGGACATGCTTCAGCAGCTTCCTTAACAGCTTCTTCATTTCCTGAAACACTACCTTCATTAACTACTACTACATCCTCAACTGTAAAAACATCTTCACAAATTGATTCACATGCGCCGCATGCTATGCATCCATCTTCGATTCTGACTTTCATTTTTTCCTCCTATACAGGTGTATTAACCTTAAAACAAGAACATTATACTAGAAAAATTTATAATAGTTAAATTTTTTAAGAAACAATATTCACTTTTTTCTGATAATAATCGTCTGCTATATCTACAGTCCCGTTTTCTACGCTGCCTATATACCTTGGTAAAACATATTTTTTAACTTTTTCCCCTTCTTTTATTAACTTGGATTTTTGGTACAGTTGTTTCAGGTTTTTAAAATTTACTACTTCATTTAATCCCTCTGGAAACTCAGGCATAACTGATTTTAACCCCATTTCTCGCTGTCTCGAAAATTTATACAGATTTACCAGATAACCATTAAATTTTTCGTTCTGCACATCATTCATTGATTGCATAACAAACTTTATAGGTCCATAGAGCCTTCCTAGTTCCGGTATTTCCTGGGAAACATCTTTCATTTGTCTTATGTTATGAATTACATGTTCCGGTTTATATATTTCATTTGTGGGTTTTCCATGTATCTGGAACTCGCCCAGGGCGCCGTTTTTATGCTTAATATTTATTTGAACAGCTGTATAACCTGATTTCTTCGCATTCATTGATTCTACGATTAATTCCCGCCCCACTTTCTTTGAAGCTGCTTTTAAAAGAGCAATATGTTCATCAGAAAAATATGGATAACCCTGTGGGGCACGGTAGTTATCAATCTTTGTCACATGTATCTTACCGGTTTCAATTGCTTTTGCTATGCTTCCAACCAGTTTATCAATACTGGCAGGACTTGTGTCCTTTAAAACCAGCCTGGTACCTGCCGAATCATTTACCAGTTTCCTCACAAAATCCAAATCATCCATTTTAGACTGCATCTCTGGTGATAATCTCTTAAAGACTTTATGTAATCTGGCCTGTATGGAAGGGCAGGCTTTAGGCCTTCCTATCACCAAATCCCGCATTTCTTCAGGCAAAATTGACTTGATTTCCTGAATTGCGCCATTTATCTGGACACGTGCTTCTTTATTTAAAGCTCTGGCGTGCAAGTAAAATTTATCACGGCAAAGTAAGGGTTTTAGAGCATTAAATAAATTCGTTTTCCATGCTCCTGTGGTAAAAGTATCATAACTGGTTTTTAAGGCCTTTGGCGATAATTTTATACATTTACCTGTTGCAGAGAATAAATTTAATCTCTCAGTAGAAATCCCTGCTAATTTTAAAGCAGCCCTTGCACCGCTTACAGATAAACCAATTGAACTTGTTGCCTCACCCGCATCAAAAAATACTTTTTCTTTGTCATCGCCATTTTTAGCTTTTACTGCCTTGTGAATAGCTGTTCCTGCCTGGACAGCTCCCATTACAATACCCGCAGTAACCAGTAAAGGAGCGGCAGATCCGCCTATCGCAAAAAATAAAACAGTACTAGCAGCAAGAGCTCCTGCGCCTATAGCAAAATTTGCAGCACTGCTAAACATAGACGTAACAGGTGAAATAACACCTTTGCCAAAATTTTTGGCAGCTTCTTTCCCGCTGAATTTTCCATCATTACTTCTATCTATATTTTCCCGTTTCTGAAAAACATCCACAGGTTCTCTACCGGGATTTTTCCACGCGGGAAAAGACCCTGTTTTATTGTAATAATTTCCTGATACTAGGAATTTTACTTCCCCTACAGTCAACTATAACCTTCCCTCAATCCATTTAAAAATATTTTTTATAAAGCAGTAGAGATTTAAATTTCAAATATTAAACCATAAAAACGCCTTTTAGGCAATTGCCATATTTATTAATGTTTGCTAGAAAATCAAGGA
>MFRL01000062.1 GCA_001784565.1 Candidatus Melainabacteria bacterium GWF2_37_15 | reverse complement strand
AGAACCCTAAGATATGAAGAAAAAGGTAAGTGGAAATATATTTCACCTGCTATGAAAGCTGGAATTACTGATCATCTTTGGACTATCGAAGAATTAAAAGATGTTGTTGAATTATCAAAACATAGAAATTTGGGAAGAGTTGCAGAAATAGGGCAAAAATTCAGTGAGAAACTTATTAGTGGTAAAGTCCATGTTGGCAGTATTGCTAAGAACGGAGTTTGGGGTGCAGCAATAGGAATATTTGCTGCTCTTTTAATTGATTTGCCTTCTGCAGTCAAATTTTTTTCAGGTTCAAATAAAAAATAATTGTGAAAAATAGTAGTGGTAGTGCGGGCAGTCTTGCCAGTACTTTTTTACATTATAGATGCCATTATGGCTTTCTGCGCATGCAGCCTGTTTTCTGCCTGCTCAAATATAATATCAGCATGCGTTTCAAATACACTCTCTGTTATTTCCTCGCCTCTGTGTGCAGGTAGGCAATGAAGCACTATGGCATCTTTTGATGCGTTTTCAAGAAGCTTGCTGTTTACTTGGTAATCAGCAAATATTTTTCGCCTTTCAGCAGCTTCGCTTTCCTGTCCCATGCTGGCCCAAACATCTGTATAAATTATATTTGCCCATTTAACAGCTTCAAAGGGATCATCCAGTATCTCAGCGTTAGGAGTAATGAAGGCTTCATTAGGTTCATAACCTTTGGGACAGGCTATTGAAACATCCATACCTACTATGGAGCACCCGGCCAGCAGGCTGTTTGCCATGTTGTTTCCATCTCCTACGTATGCCAGCTTGAGATTTTCGAGCTTTCCGAGTTTTTCTTTTATTGTCAAAAGGTCAGCTAGTACCTGGCAGGGATGGCACAGGTCGGTCAGTGCGTTTATAACCGGGATGTCAGAATACTTGGCGAAATCCACCACATCCTGATGCGCAAATGTTCTTATCATAATCCCGTCAGCATATCTGGAGAGCACTCTTGCAGTGTCAGCAATGGTTTCCCTTTGTCCGAGGTTAATTTCATCCTGCTTTAAAACAACGGCATATCCGCCGAGTTGTTGTATTCCCACTTCGAAACTAACACGGGTTCTGAGGCTGGGTTTTGCAAAAATCATTGCAAGTGTTTTACCATTAAGTATGTGGTGAGTTTTATTCTCTTTATTTTCCTGTTTAAGTTTTGCTGCGAGGTCAATCAGGTATAATATTTCGTCTTTATTGTAATCCAGCAGGGTTAAAAAGTCTTTTCCTTTTAAATTCATGTTCTCCTCCAATTCTTGTTAATTATAACTGGAAAACCAGCGGATGATAAATAAAGTTTATTTCTGTCATTCTGAGGAGTGCGAACAAATAAGTATGAATAAAAACAAGATAATTTGTTTTCGCCCGACGTGAGAATCTATCTGCGTGAGCCGAAAGCTCACAGTTTACAGTCCACGCTGGACAGATTGCCACGTCGTGCCCTGCGGGCACTCCTCGCAATGACAATTTGGGAATTTATATAAAAAGGAAAAATTTTATGAACATTGATGAATTCATAGATTTAATACAGGCGAACTCTGAAAAGGGCGATACTACAGAGTTTATGAAAGTGGAGTTTTCCGCGGATGACCCTAGAAAGGACAGGTCGCCGGGGCTAGACATTGAAGAAACTTTTTCTGTTAAATACAATAAGTGGCTGGATGTTTACCTTGTTTATTATCCTGATAAAGACAGGGAAATCAAAGTAAAACCTGACGATATAGACAGAATATTTTACGCTCAGGGCTGGGGGGCGTGCTTACATAAATAATATTGTTGTGCGAAAATAGTAATATTATGGCGCAACAAACAGAAAATAAATTTGCCTACTATCTCGGCAATACAATGTACATAAACGTTACCAATCTGTGCACCAATAGGTGTAAATTCTGTATTAGAAACTCAGGCGACAGCGTTGGCGGGGTTAAACTTGTGCTGGATAGTGAAAAATTCAGCCACGAAGATGTAATAAAGGAAGTAAAGGATACTTTTTCTGATAAATGTAGGGAAATTGTGTTTTGCGGTTACGGAGAACCCCTTATAAAACTTGAGATAGTTAAGAATGTAGCTCAGTTTATTAAACAGAATTATCAGCAAATTCCAGTACGTATTAATACTAACGGGCATGCAAACTTAATACATAAAAGAAATATTGTGCCTGAGCTTGTAGGGCTGGTAGATATGATTTCAGTCAGTTTGAACGCTGAAAATGCAGATTTATATGCTGAATTAGCCAGCCCCGCCTTTGAGAAATCAGTTGCCTACGAAGCAGTAAAAGATTTCATACAGGAATGCGCTAAAAATGGCATAGAAACAACAGCCACAGTTGTTTCAGGGTTTGAGAGCTATAAAATAGATATAAAAAAATGCCAGGAAATTACCGAAGAACTCGGCGCAAAATTCAGGGTTAGAGAGTGGCTGCCTCAGGGTTATGAAAATTAGCTTGGTACTTGTTTACATAACTTTATGAGTGTATTTTAATATATATATAAGAACTTAATTTAGGAAGGAATGATAAAATGAGCAAAGAACTTGACTCTATTATGCGACCCCAATCAATTGCAATTGTTGGGGCATCGTCAAAACCGGGAACTGTGGGTAATGAAATAGTTAGCAAACTTAAAGAATACGGATTTGCAGGCGCCATGTACCCGGTAAACCCAAAAGCAGACGAAATATGTGGAATAAAGGCATATAAAAGTATACTTGAAGTGCCGAGCAAGGTTGATTTAGCCGTCATAGTAGTCTCAAAAGACCAGGTTTTTGGTGTTATAGACCAGTGTAATGAAAAAGGAATCAAAGGCATTGTTGTAATATCAGCCGGGTTCAAGGAAACCGGAGCAGAAGGTGTAAAACGCGAAGAGGAATTACTGGCAAAAGTAAGGCAATATGGAATGAGAATGGTTGGCCCGAACTGTTTAGGCGTCATAAACACTGAACAAGGCATTAAAATGAACGCCACTTTTGCTGATGCTCTTCCACTTGCAGGGAAAACAGCATTTACATCACAGTCTGGAGCATTGGGTGCAGCCATTTTAAACATATCAAAAGATTTGGACCTCGGCATAAGCCAATTCGTTTCTATTGGTAACGCAGCAGACATCACAACAGAAACACTTTTGGACTATTGGAAAGACGATCAAAAAACCGAACAGATTTTATTATATATGGAATCCATATCTGATCCACAGGAATTCAGCAGGCTGGCAAAACAGGTAACTAAAAATAAACCTGTAATTGCAATAAAAGGAGGCAGGTCAGCAGCAGGTGCTTCTGCCGCTTCTTCGCATACAGGATCATTAGCAGGCGCTGATCTTGCAGCAGATGCCCTTTTAAAACAAAGTGGCGTTATAAGAGTGAACTCCCTTCCTGAAATGTTTGATGTGGCTGAAGCATTTGCAAATTGCCCTGTTCCAAAAGGCAAAAGAGTAGCTATTATGACTAATGCAGGCGGGCCAGGGATTATGGCAACCGATGCTATATGCGAGAATGGGCTAGAAATTGCTCAACTTGATGAAGAAACAAAGGCATACATGAAAAGCTATCTCCCGGAAGCTGCCAGCGTGAAAAACCCTGTTGATATGATAGCCAGCGCACCGTTAGAGCATTATCAAAATACCCTTAAAGCACTTATAAAGGACGAAAACGTAGATGCGATAATGGTTATTTATTTGCCATTAATGAATCTTGATCCTATGGATGTTTCTAAAGTTATTATGGAAATTAAGGCTGAAAATCCTGAAAAGCCTATTGTTGGAGTAATAATAGCTAAAAACGGATTTTTCACCAGAATAAATAAAATTGAAAAGAACATCCCATTTTATCAATATCCGGAACCTGCTGCAAATGCAATGTCAAAGCTATATGCACAGCGTGTATGGTTAGAAAGACCCGAAGGCAGGGAGCCCTCATATCAAGTGAATAAAAATAAAGTCACGGAAATCATATCCAGTGCGTTAAAAGAAGGCAGAAGCCAGCTTACTACCCTTGAATCAATTGATGTATTGGATGCTTATGGAATAAGAACCTGTAAATATGCTTTTGCAGGGACTGTTGATGAAGCTGCTGGCCAGGCAAACCGCATTGGTTACCCGGTTGTAATGAAAATAACCTCTACAAAAATCTCTCATAAAACCGAAATAGGTGGTGTTATCGTCGGAATTAATAGCGAAGAGCAGCTAAGAAATGAATACAATGCGCTCCTGCAAAGATTAAAAGATAAGAACCTTCAAGATGGTTTTGAAGGCGTAATAATTCAGGAAATGGTCAAAGGCAACCGTGAAATGGTTTGCGGTGTTGCTACAGACCCACAATACGGGCATTTAATGATGTTCGGGCTTGGCGGCATATTTGTGGAAACACTGAAAGATGTGGCTTTCCGTGTAAATCCTGTAACTGATATTGATGTGAAAGAAATGGTACAATCTGTTAAGGCGTACAAAATTCTTCAGGGCTCCAGAGGTGAACAACCTGCGAATATAGCTCAAATTGAAGAAACAATGCTTAGATTGTCACAATTGGTAAAAGATTTCAGCTTTATAAAAGAGCTGGATATCAACCCGCTGAAAATTTCTGATAAAACCGGCGAAGGTGTAGCGGTTGATGGCAGGATTGAAGTGAAGTTTGATGAAGCTCGTAAAGCTTTAAGTGGTTTAAACCTGACATCTTCAGTATCATCATAAAACGTTATTAAAATAAAAAAGGGCAAACATAAAATGTTTGCCCTTTTTTAATGCTATCAAAAATTTAAACTAAAAGCTTATTTTCGAAGGATTCCACTTTTTCATCGAGGTCTATAACTTTCCCGTTGCCATTGCCATTTTTCCTGGATTTTCCATGAGTGCTTTTATACCATTCAAATATAATCCTGGCAATTCTTTCAGGGCTGTGTCTTACAAGACCTTCACTGTTTTCTTCAATAAGTCTTTTGGTAAGTACTTTTATTCCAAGTTTTTTTACTTTTTCTGAATCAAAGGCTACCGGGTATGAATCTGCTGCTTTGTACTTTAGAGCTAAGTTTTTAGGCAGACTGTCATTAACCAGCACTGTATCAATAATATTCTCATGTTTTGAGTGTTTTAAAATCGCTTCTAGATGATCTGATACAGTATAATCATCTGTTTCTCCCGGCTGAGTCATTATATTGCAGATATAAATCTTCCTGGCGTCGGACTTTGAAATAGTTTCAGTTATTCCATCAATTAAGATGTTAGGAATTATGCTTGTATAAAGGCTTCCAGGCCCCATAATTATTATATCAGCTTCCTGTAATGCGATTATAACTTCATCAAGAGCTTTTAGTCTCTCAGGAGTTGCTTTTAGCCTTACTATCCTACCGCCAGCTTCAGGTATATGTGATTCTCCATAAATGATTTGACCATCTTCCATTTCAGCATAAAGTTTCATATCATCGAGAGTTGATGGAAGGACTCTGCCTCTTATGGAGAGTACTGTCGAGGATTCTTTCACCGCACTAACCATATCACCTGTAATGGAACAGAGAGCGGTAAGAAAAAGGTTTCCAAAACTGTGGCCTTCAAGACCATTTCCATTTTTAAACCTGTATTGGAACAGTTTAGTTACAAGGTCTTCTTCACTGGCAAGCGCTGCAATGCAGTTCCTTATATCGCCAGGGGGAAGGACGCCCATTTCTTCTCTCAGCCTGCCTGAGCTGCCGCCATCGTCTCCAACTGTTACGACTGCTGTTATATTTCCGGTTATGTGTTTTAATCCTTTTAATATTGTGGAAAGGCCTGTTCCGCCGCCTATAGCTACTATTTTAGGCCCTTTATTAAGTACTTTTCTGACATATAAGTGTTCAAGCAACCGTGCATCCGGTTTTATTGCAGCTATTACTGATTTATTTATCTTTCTCCAGGCCATTAGAAACACTCCTGTGCCTGCTGCAAGCATTATGGAGCCTGTTAGTATGGAAGGAGAAACTTCCGCCAGCTTTTTAACAAGCAGGAGAATCTGGGCGAATGGGTGAATATTAAGTATTGTTGTTAAGCCTATTATTATTAAGAATGTTCCAAGAAACATAAGGAACAGCCATCTTTTAATTTCCAGGCCGGGCATTAGCCAGGCTAAAAACATAGGTTTATCTTTTTTTCTTGTACTAATCACTTTTTCTGCCTCATACACTCATGCAATATACAGGCAATTATCTAATATTTACCTAATTAAATCATCATGTTTTTAAAAAAAGTTACATATTGATACAGTTAACATAATATTTATATCTACAAAAATTACCGGTCAGGAATTTACTTAAGTTTAATCCTGACCGGTAATTTTTGTAGTAAATATAAAGAAAGGAGCGTTTTTAGTTG
Source organism: Candidatus Melainabacteria bacterium GWF2_37_15 (assembly GCA_001784565.1). Taxonomy (GTDB): domain Bacteria; phylum Cyanobacteriota; class Vampirovibrionia; order Gastranaerophilales; family UBA9971; genus GWF2-37-15. Next base: position 12,081 of record MFRL01000062.1, on the reverse strand, counting down.
TTATTGCTGTCTCTCTCAGCTTTTAATGCAGCCATTGCATTTTCCGAATCTGCAGCTTTTTCAATACCATCTACTAATCTTCCGATAGTTGAATCTTTATCAGTAATTCTTCCTTTATCAATATTTACTGCTTGATCTACTGAATTATCCGGTTGATTTGCAGGCTCATGGTTAATTGTATCTATTGCACCAGGTGTGGTAATGCCGGCTGCAAGCTTCCAATCACCTGTAAAAGCCTGCTTTGCACTTTGGATAGTTCTTTTCCAGCATTCTAAAAGCGGTTTAAAGTAATTGGATTTAGGAGTAATATTTTCAAATTTCTGACTTACTGCTACTTTATTTGCAGCAACAACAGAAACAGCGCTATAAAAAGTACCTTTGCCTACATCATAAAAACTTTTTTCTTTTGTTTCCGTATCTTTAGCTTTAGCAAGTTTATAAGCCCCTTTACCTATATTAAAGGCTCCAAATGCGCTTGTTAAAGCAACAGCAAATATAGGAAATTTGGGAATATATTTTGTTACTTCTTTAAAAGCTATACCACCTATAACTAAACCACCTGCTGCTTCAATAGGATGGTCGAGTATCTGGCTAATAGGGGACATTAATCCATCTTTGAAGTTTTCTTTAACATTTTTCCAACTCATACCCTTAAAATGATTTACAACCCTTTTAAGAACATTCGGCTTTTTCTGTTGTTCAACCTGTTTTGGCTGATCTTCAATATTATTTTCAGCTTCTACCGCCTGTGTCTCATAACCGTCCTGTGCTTCTTCAGCTTCTTTAGAATTGCCAAAAGCCAGATTTGTATTGAGTTTATTGTTAAATTTATAGTCCTGTCCTAGAGGTGTACAGTTTAATGATACATTTCCAATCATATGCTCATCTTCCCCTTTTTTACATGTGTTCAATAATATTAAGAACCCTGAAAAAAAAAGTTGATAATTTAAGGGGAAAAAGTTTACAAAAGTTTACATTATCTTAAAGCTTCAGCGCCATTCACGACTTCTAGCAATTCCTGTGTAATCGAGGCTTGCCTTGCCTTGTTATAATCAATGGTAAGTATCTTTATCATATCGCCAGCATTGGTTGTTGCGGCGGACATGGCCTGCATTCTGGCGGCTTGTTCGCTTGTAGCCGCCTCAATTATTGCATGGTAGATCCTGTTTGAAATATAAAGAGGAACAATTTTTTGCAAAACACTCTCTAAATCAGGTTCAAACATCATCTCCGGTTCAATACCCTGTTTTTCCTTTTCTGTTTGAAAAGTCAGAGGCAAAAGCTGCCATATCTGTACTTCATAGGACAGTGAGGATTTAAAATATGTGGTAATGATCTCTAAGCGGTCAATGCCACCATTTACATAGCTTTCCGCTATGTCTTCGGCTATAACTGCACTAGCACCCGGTGTAGGCACAGCTGGAAGCTTTGTGTAAAAATGAACTATCTTCTCTGGTGCAGCTTTTCTTTTTAATGCCTGGTAGCCTTTGTTTCCAACAACAAAAAGTTTGTAATCTATGTTATTTTCTTCAAATTCCCTTATTCTGCGTAAAGTAGTTCTTACAATGTTGGCATTGTATGCGCCTGCAAGGCCTTTATCTGAAGTGACAACGAGGATTCCTACTGTCTTAAGTTCCCTTTGAATTAGTAATTCAGGGTAATTATCTATAGCTTTAACGTACTTTTCTTGACTTTTTTCTATTAAAGGTTTTGCAGCCATTAATCTTTTTATCATTTTTAAAAGCTCACCAGAATATGGCAGTGAAGCTTTCAATAATGCTTCAGTTTTTTTAACCTTGGCAGCAGCTACCATTTTCATAGCCCGGGTGATTTTTTGAGTATTATGAACGCTTAATATTCGTCTTTTTATGTCCTTCAGGTTAGGCATATTATGCTACAACTCCGGCAAACATGGTATCTTTAAACCTTACAAGTTCTTCCTTGATTTTGTTTATATCCTCATCATCAAGTTTTTCGCCTGCATTAAGCTTTCTCTGTATGTCCTGGAGGTTTGATTTTAAGTAATTAAACCATTCACGTTTATATTCCAGAATTTTGTCTGTAGGAACATCATCAAGATAACCATTATTCACCGCATAAAGTATAGTATATTCCTGTGCAACTGATAAAGGTTCATATTGCGGCTGCTTTAATACTTCTATAAGCTTTTGTCCACGTTTTAACTGATCCTGTGTAGCTTTATCAAGGTCGCTGGCGAACTGCGCAAATGCTTCAAGTTCCCTGAACTGAGCAAGGTCAAGTCTTAATTTGCCTGAAATTTTCTTGATATTAACTGTTTGAGCTGCACCACCTACCCTTGATACTGAAATACCGGCATTTATCGCTGGTCTTATCCCGGCGTTAAACAGGTCAGTTTCAAGGAATATCTGGCCGTCAGTAATACTGATTACGTTAGTTGGAATGTATGCGCTGACATCGCCTGCCTGGGTTTCAATTATTGGCAGGGATGTAAGGCTGCCGCCTCCCAGTGCGTTTGAAAGCTTTGCAGACCTTTCAAGAAGTCTTGAATGCAGGTAAAAAACATCACCAGGGTATGCTTCACGTCCTGGAGGTCTTCTTAAAAGAAGGCTCATTGTTCTGTATGCCCAGGCGTGACGAGTTAGATCATCATAAATAATAAGCACGTCTTTGCCGTGGCTCATGAATTCCTCACCCATGGTCGTTCCTGCAAACGGTGCGATGAACTGCAATGGAACTGTGTCGCTGGCTGATGCTGCTACTACTATGGTATAATCCATGGCTTTATGCTCTTCAAGAGCTTTCACGATTTGGGCAATTGTACTTGTTTTTTGCCCTATTGCAACGTAAATACATATCACGCCAAAATTTTTCTGATTAATTATTGTGTCAATAGCTAGAGCGGTTTTTCCTGTTTGCCTGTCACCGATAATTAACTCTCTTTGCCCTCTTCCAATCGGAGTAAGAGCGTCAATAGCAGTTATACCGGTTTGTAATGGCTGGCATACAGGCTGTCTTTTAACTATGCCGGGCGCTACTTTTTCAATAGGCATTGTTTTATCGGAATGAATCGGCCCTTTTCCATCAAGCGGATGTCCAAGAGGGTTAACTACACGGCCTATCAAGTTTTCGCCTACCGGTACAGATGCAATTTTACCGGTTGTTTTTACTGTCATGCCTTCTTTTATGTGGATGTATTCGCCCATTACTACAACGCCCACGTTATCTTCTTCAAGGTTAAGTACCATGCCTTCGGTGCCATGGCCGTCTTCGAATTGCACAAGCTCACCAGCCATTGCATTTCTAAGGCCATATACACGAGCTATCCCGTCACCAACTTCTAAAACCGTTCCTATATCGGAAATTTCCAGCGTGCTTTCGTATTTTTCAATCTTTGCTTTTATTATTGAACTTATTTCATCGGGTCTAATGTTTACCATAACCAGCCACCTCTTTTTTCATATTCTCAAACTTTGTCCTGATGCTGCCGTCAATGATTTTATCCTTAACTTTTACTATCATACCGGCAATTATTTGTTTATCAATGTATGATTCTATTTTTATTTGCTTGCTAAAAAGCTTTTCAAGCCTTTCTTTTACTCTGTTTTTAGTGTCTTCATCTATTTCTATAGCTGTGATTACTTGTGCTGTTTCAATATTTCGTATTTCGCTCAAGATTTTATTATAACACTCGGCGACAAATGACAGTAAAAACAGCCGATTATTATCTGCCATTAGCTTTATAAGGTTCATTGACATTAAATTAATGTGCGGCTTAAAGATTGTTTCCATGACTTCTTTTTTCTCTTCCGCATTAATGAGCGGATGCTCGATGAAATCCTGTAAATCCTTATTTGACTTGACAGTATCTTTTATCAAATGTAAATCAGCATTAATAGTATCAAGCAGGTCGTTTTTTTCGGCCAGTTGAATCATTGCATCTGCGTATTTATCCGCAATTATTGATAAACCTTCATTCATGTAAATTTTCCAAATTATTTATAAAATCATTGATATATTTCCGGTGCAGCCTCTCGTCAATAGACTTGTTTATTTGCGTTTCAGCCGTTGCAAAAGCTGCTGTTGTGATTTCTTGTATTACTTCGTTGGTTGCGACTTTTCTTTCGCTTTCTATAGTCAGGTGAGCCTTTTTCTGCATACTTGCAGCTTCCTTTTCAGCTTCTTCAATTATTCGTACGGAAATACCTTCAGCTACCTGTTCTCCATCGTCTGTTAACTTGGATACTTCCTGGTCTGCGTTTTTTACTTTTGTTTTCGTGGCCTCAAGCTGGCTTTCCTTAGTTTTTCTGTCTTGTTCAAGATTTTTCAGTAATTCAATAATTTCATCCCGCTTTTTATAGAAATAAGAAAGCAGGTTATATTTTCTGAATAGCCATACCAAGAATATTATGACTATGAAAAGGTTGATAACATTTGAAAAAAGTATTACATTAACGATTTCGTTCATTGTTTTCACCTATAGCAAGGAGTATATCCTCATCAAGAATTTTTCTGCATATGTCAGAAGCATACGTATTTATGTGAGGAGTGAGTTCTTGCATGCTTTTAGCTTTTTCTTCCTTAATTTGCAGCCTTTCTATGTTTAAAAATTCTGATACCTGCTGCTTTCTTTCTCCCAGAATCTTTGCTTTTTCCTGATTTGCATCTGATATTACCGCAGTGGTATTATCAGACGCTTTTTTTCTGGCTGTTTTAATTTTTTCTGTATATTCAGTATTCAGCCTTTCAGCTTCACTTAATAGCTGCTCTCCTGCGTGCTTTAAGCCATTAATATGCTGATCTCTGGTTTCCCTGATTTGTTTTAGTGGGCCATAAAACACTCTTTGCATAATAATAGTGAATAGCACAAAACTGGCGGCGATAAATATCAGTGTGCCGTCTATTTCCAGAAGTGAACCGCCTCCTGCTTCCTGATGCGGGGCCGGGTTTTCTTCTATTGTGGCTGTGTGTATTTCGTTATGCTCCGTCATTTTTGATCCTTAGAACAGGTTGAATACATATTTTGCAAATAAAACCAGTGCGATTGTATAAATAATAAGGGTTTCCATAAAAACAATACCTATAATCATTAAGGTTCTGGCATTATTTAATGATTCAGGTTGTCTTGCTACAGCATTAATGGCGGCAGCAGTTGCTATACCCATACCAATCCCTGGGCCAATCGCTGCTATCCCGACCCCGATTAAAATCGCTAATGTTGCAAGTCCTTGTGATTCCATTTTTTTCTCCTTATTTTTTCAATTTCTTATAACGTGATTATTTTTAGTGTTCCTCAGATAGTGCTGATCCTATATAGGTAGCAGCAAGAGTTGTAAATACATATGCCTGCAAAAATGCTACAAATAACTCGTAAAGCATAATTGGTATAGGCATAAAAAATAAATAAACAGGGGCAATGCTTAAAAGAATTAAAATAATTAATTCCCCGGTTACAATATTTGCAAAAAGCCTTAAAGATAATGATAATGGCCTTGTAAAATCTTCAAGAAGGTTGAAAGGGAACATAAACCACAGAGGTTTAAAGTAGTGCTTGAAGTAACCGATGCCTTTCTCATTAATTCCTGCGCCAAAGTAATAAATAACTACAATTAATGCCAGAGCAAGTGTTGTATTTATATCATTTGTAGGGGAAGCAAGTTCGCCTTCTTCAAAAGGTATTAATCTCCATGGGAGTTGGCCTTCCAGGTTTGCTATTAATATAAACAAGAATAATGAAGCAATTACAGGTAAATGTTTCTTGCCTTTATTCCCCATTAAGTCTTGTACAATTCCTTCCAGGAAGCCCATTAGCGTTTCTGAAAGTGATTGCAGCCCGTCGGGAATTATATTTAGTTTTCTCGTAACTACAAATGCAAAAAGTATAATTGCCCCCATGGCAAGCCATGCTGTCAGGAGTGTATCCATATGAACCTGAAACGGTCCAATATGCTCTAACCAGTGTTCCCCAACCTTGATTTCGTGCAAGTAATCTTCTCCTCATAAGGTCTATAACTAGTAAATCATATTTTTTGGTTTTAGGCTAGAACATATACTGATTTTTATTATTTTTTTGGTGGAGGTCAGCGAAGCTGACCTCCACCAAAAGGCAATGGGGGCGCTTGCAAGCGCCCCCATTGCAAAAAATCTAAACTTTGGATTTTTAAATATACTTTAATTCAGGTTTTCATTTGAATTTGGTTCTTCCGGGTTAAATTCAACCATCTCCATTTCTTCTTTGGTGGCTTCCCTTATCCAGTCTAAAAACGCAATAGGTATTCGTTCTTTTACTACTCCTGGTTTATATATATTATCTTCAGTTTCCTCTTCTTTTATTCCGTATGTTTTAATTTTTTCATCACTGGTAAAAAACTTTGCTACGGTGACCAACCTATTTAATTCATCGGGAAGTTCTGGTATATTAGTTTGCATTTCCTCAACAACTACTGCTCCTTTTGGGTCTGCGCATAAGCTTAATACCTTGTCTCTTACGAATGCGTCATTACCAGTAACGTTACTTTTCGACAGATTTTCTATAGTTATTTTATCAAGTTTTACTACATGTCCTATAAGACTACCATCCTCCTTAAATCTTCCTGAAATTTTTCTATCATCAATTAAATTTCCGCGAAAAGCTACTGGAATTTTGTTATAGTTGTTTACATGCATTTTTTTACTCCTTTTTTATATTCTTAAATATATAAATCCTGTAAAAATAAATATTGACAATAAACACAAATAATCTACAAAATTAAATATGATAAAAAGTTTAACGCCTGTCATACTGCTTACAATTTCAAATATTTTCATGACATTCTCGTGGTACGGCCACCTGCGGTTTAAAAGTTCTGCTTTGTGGATAGTAATTCTTGTTAGCTGGGGAATTGCCTTTGCTGAGTATTGCTTCCAGGTGCCGGCAAATCGCATTGGCCATGCATACTTTACTGCTGCGCAGCTTAAAACGATGCAGGAAGTGATCACACTCATTGTTTTTTGTGTGTTTTCAGTTCTTTATCTCAAAGAAGACCTGAAATGGAACTATATTGTAGGGTTTGGGTTTATGATACTGGCGGTGTTTTTTGTGTTTAAGAAATGGTGAGGTAATCTTCAGTCAACGCTAGCTTAAAGTTTTCCGAATCAAATAAATATTTAACTCCAAGCGGCAGAGTGGCTTTTTGTTCGCTATGCCCAGCCGGAAAACCATACCCAATAGGTATATTTAAATCTTTACTGTATTCGGTAATTAATTCCAGAGCATTAACATCTGTGAATTCCGCAAAAAGCACGCCCGCAAGTTTATTAAATACGCCTGCAAGTCTTAATTGTGCCAGCATTCTGTCAATTTTATAAAGCGGCTCGCACACATCTTCAATCAATAAAATTTTATTATCGAAATTCAATGAATAAGGTGTTCCTAAAAGCCCGCAAATAATTGAAAGATTGCCGCCAATTAAAATTCCTTCTGTTGTGCCGGGTTTAATACAGTGATATTCGTATGGGTTCGGGAATGAGTATGGTATTTCCACATTATTTTCTAAAATTTTCCAGAAAATATCCTCTGTATAAGTATTAATATTTTCTTTTCCAAAATCTGACACAGCCAGCGGACCGTGAAACGTGACAAAATTAAAGTTGTAGAGCAGGGCAGTTATGTCACTGTAGCCTACAAAGATTTTAGGCGGTAATGTTGGGATTTTATCCAGTATCCTGAATGCGCCATACCCTCCTCTGGAGCAAAAGATGGCCTTGATTTCAGGGTCATTAAAAAAAATAACCAGGTCATTCAGACGGTCAGTGTCGTTTCCGGCGAGGTAGTCATTTTTATCCAGAGCGTGAGGTGCTGTTTTAACTTTGAACCCTTTCGATTCAAAATATTTCACCGCATTATTAAAAAGCTCGATTTCTTTTACAGCACCGGACGGGGAAATAATGCCGATTGTGTCGCCTTTATATAGTTTTTTGGATTTTGTTTTCATAATTAATAATAATAACGCATATTAATGATTAAGAAATGTTACAAAATTCTGTTTTTTCGTAATAGATTAGCATTTTTTGTTTTTATAAAGTTTTTATTTAATTAGATAGGGATAAGGTTAAAAAGGTTATTTAGGAAGGAGTCAAACGACTTTTAAGAACTAATAGCGTATGAATACCTGCGTTTTGCGGGTGAAAAATGACTAATATATAGGTAGGGATTAATTTAACCATATTTGGGAAGGAGACGGATAAATGTCACTTGTATCATGTTTTGTAGGAAATGTTCAATGGGGCATACGCGCCAGCGACGCTGAGTATAAAGCTCAGGTAATAGGCGAAGAAATTTACGAAATGACTCAGGCAATAGCAGGATTAACTGAGGAAATCACTGGCGTTGAAACGGGTAAGACTGATATGCAAGGTCAACTTAGTTACCTGTATTCAATACTAAGTTCACAGGGACTTGATCCTCAGACCAGGCAGGATATCATAAATCAGATATATGCTATGCAAGCTGAGCAAAATCAACAAAATCAATCAAAAGCAGAACTGAATCAAATAAAAAATCAATATCATCAAAGAGAGAAAGAATTACAAAAACAACTAAAAGCAGTTGAAATGGAAGTTAAATTAGCAAGTGAACAGGGTGAGTCATTCAAGAAAATGCAAGATGGCGCAATTAAAAGACTTACGGTTAACGTTTAATTATAAACATAAATTCAAGTATAAAAGGGGCTTTCAAAAGCCTCTTTTATATTTCAACTTTTAATAATGGTTAAAAAAAGTAATGGATTTGGAGAGCCGAGCGAAGCTCGGCTCTCCAAATGTAGGTAGGTGCCCAGAAGGGCACCTACCTACAGAATATTCCTTATTCAGCTTTTTTGTTAAGAAATATTACAAAAATTAAAAAATAACACGTATTTTAGCAATTTCTTTGTGAAAAAAGTTTTTATTATATTGGGAAGTAAGAAAGTAAGTTAAATAAAATTGGGAAGGAATTTGGGCTTATGTCACTTGTATCAAGTCTTTCGGGTAATATTTGCTGGAATGATAGAGCCAGCGAAATTGAGAGTCGGTATAACCAACTGGTAGACAAGATTAGTACTATTACAGATGAAGCTGGTAGAATCGGCGAGGCTATTTCACGTCTTGACAATCAAACCAGCATGAACCAGACTCGAGTATTTGCTCTTCAGTCAATGTTGGCTAATCAAACTGATCCTGGCCAGAGAAGCAAGATTGAAAGTATGCTGGCAGCTTTACTTAGTCAGCCAAAAAATGATCAAATGGCGAAATTAATGCTTGAAATGAAAAAGAACAAGCTCCACAAAGAAGAAAAACAATTAGAAAAAGAAAAGACATTAATGGATGTTCAAAAGAAATTAGCACAGCAAACAGCTGAATCAATGGGTAAAATGCAAGATGCAGCACTTAAGAGATTAACTATTCAGGTCTAAAAGTAAAGTTTACCAGGTAGCCTGAGAGAATAATCAATATAAGCAAGAAAGACATATAAATAATTATTAAAGGCAGTTTGACTGCCTTTTTCATTATGAGAAGCTCGGGAATCGATGTGGCAGTAGTGGCCATGGTAAAAGCAAAAATTGTTCCAAGGGGAAAGCCCTGATCTACAAAAATTATAAGTATAGGTAAAACCATGGCTATATTAACGTAAAGTAAGATAACAAGAAGAACAGCCATGGGTATGGCAAAGGGGTTATTCAGTCCAATATAATCAACAATCAGGCCATTAGGTACGTAGCCTTGAATTATTGTTGCAAGTGCAATACCAATAAAAATATACAGCCAGAAACCCTTGAAAAACTTTAGAGAATTCCTCATTGCTGACTTTAGTGCATCCTTGAAATTTCTTTTTTCTTCAATATTCGGCACTGTTTCAGTTTTTAAGTTAGAAATCTTTATATAATTGTTAATTTTTAATGAACCTATTAAAATGCCGCCCAGTAAGCCTATTGCAATACCCAGTCCGTAGTAAAGAAAAGCAATTTTATAACCAAATAGGCTGAAAAATAACGCAAAAGCAACTTCATTGGTTATTGGGGCGGTTAAGAGGTAAGTAAAGGCAATACTTGGGTGTACGCCTGTTTCCAGCAGGCCAATAAATACAGGGATAATTGAGAACTCTTCAACAGGCGTAATTACAGCAATAAATGAAGAAATAAGATTACCCAAAAGTAAATTCTTCCCACTCAGGAGTTTCCGGGTTCTTTCAGGCGTAATATATTCCCTTATTATGCCTATGAAAAATCCGATAACCAGGACTAACAGGTAAATTTTCAAAAGATTGGTGATGAAAAAGTTAAACATAATAACTTGATAACATATCCTTTTTGAAAAATAAGAGCCTTTTGAGTAGAATACTTTTTAACGATGCACTTAGATTGGGAGGGGAAATAATGAAAAAAAAAGTTGTTCTGGCGTACTCAGGTGGGCTTGATACCACGGTTATAATACCCTGGTTAAAAGAAAATTATGATTATGACGTGATTGCGGTGTGTGTTGACCTCGGACAGGGTAGTGAAACTGATGGATTAGAGCAGAAAGCTCTGTCAACAGGCGCAATAAAGTATTATCTTGAGGAAGTAAGAGAGGAATTTATCAAAGATTATTGCTTCCCAACCCTCAAGGCAGGCGCAAAATACGAAAGTAAATACCTTTTAGGTACATCAATAGCAAGACCGCTTATTGCAAAAAAACTCGTTGAAGTAGCAAAAAAAGAAGGTGCAGTAGCTATATGCCACGGCGCAACCGGAAAAGGCAACGACCAGATACGCTTTGAACTCACAATAAAAGCCCTTGCTCCGCATTTGGAAATCATAGCTCCATGGCGAATATGGGATATTAAATCAAGGGAAGACGCAATAAAATACCTTGAAGACAGGAATATTACCCCTCCGGTAAAAAAAGATGACAGCTATTCGCGTGACAGAAACCTCTGGCACCTTAGCCATGAAGGACTTGAGTTAGAAGACCCTAGTCAGGAGCCTAATTATAATAGGCTGCTCAAGTTGACAGTTCCAATTGAAAAAGCGCCAAATGAGCCTGAATACGTGGAGATTGAATTTAAACAGGGAAACCCTGTGAAATTAAACGGCAAAGAGCTTAGTCCCGCTACACTGGTGGCTGAATTAAACGAAATCGCAGGCAGGAATGGAGTCGGCATAATTGATATTCTTGAAAACCGCTTTGTTGGTATGAAATCAAGGGGCGTTTATGAAACTCCGGCTGGAACCGTCTTATATGAAGCGTTGGAACAACTTGAGCATATGTGTCTTGACAGGCAGACATTCGCTTTTAAGCAAATAGTAGGTGTTAAATTTGCAGAGCTTGCTTACAGCGGCGAGTGGGAAACACCTTTAAGAGAGGCACTTTCCGCATTTGTAGATAAAATCCATGAGCCTGTAACCGGTGTGGTTAAATTAAAACTTTATAAAGGCAATATAATACCCGCAGGCACTAAATCCCCATATTCCCTTTATAATGAAAGCCTTGCCAGTTTTACAACCGGCGAATTATACAGCCATAAAGATGCGGAAGGATTCATAAACCTGTTTGGATTACCGCTGAAGGTTAGGGCTATGATGCGGGAAAGACAACAATAGAAAAATTAACGCAAAAGCCCTCGAGATTTCGAGGGCTTTTGGTTTTATGATTAATTGATTAATTATGCGGTGACTGCTAATTTTTCTTTTTTTGCTGTTCCCGCTGTTTCTGGTTTTTCTGCTTTAGTACCTTGTATTAATTTAATTAATAATGCTAATTTTTCTTCATCAGTAGGTTCGGTTTTTTCAGCTGGTTTTTCTGCTTCAGCTGTTTTACCCTGGAATATGCTTTCGAGCATTTTTTTTAGTTGTTCATTTTCTTTTGCAAGAGCTTGGTTTTGTTGTTGTAGCAATAACGCTTCAATTGAAGTTTGCTGTTGTGGTTGTTGTGCTGCAATTTTTCCTGTTTCTAAAGCCATACGTAAATCCTCCTCATACTAATCTCACACATTTTCAAGGTAATAAATCTTATTCCTCCGTATAGAGATAAAAACAAGCATTTCGGAAAACGTGCTAAAAATTTTTTTGATTGTGATATTTGTTTACATTTGATTTCAAAAAGTTA
>MFRL01000061.1 GCA_001784565.1 Candidatus Melainabacteria bacterium GWF2_37_15 | reverse complement strand
GAGAAATCCCTGTTATTGAGTCATCTTCGTTTATTGAGCCTGTTTTTATCCAGGTACTAACATTAACCAGCTTTCCTGACTTATAAGCTATTGCTATTGTATGCCCGTTTTCAAGCCTGTAAAGTACTACCGGTTTGTCCATATATGGGAATTTTATGCTCTCTCTGGTTTTCACTTCTATCATAATAAAATTATACTCCAATTAAATTCAAAACTATATTATAAACTTCTTTTTTTGGATATTGGTATAAAAGGGAAATTATTTTACTTATATCTTTTGATGAATATCCTTCTTTTTTTAGCAACAGGGCTTTTTCAATTATTTCTTTTTGTTCCGGCTTTTTTTCTTCCATTCCATGAATAATTAAAACTATTTCTCCTTTTGGAGGATTTTGCGAGTAATAAGCAATTAAATTATCAATTAAATCTGTTTTTATTTCCTCATAAATTTTTGTAAGTTCCCGCGCAATAGTAACTTTCCTGTTTCCAAGTACTTCTAAGATTTCTTGAAGGCTTTTAACAAGCCGATTTGGGGATTCAAACGCTACAATATCTATATCTGAATATTTTCTTAAAAAATCTTCCTTGGCTTTTTTTGTTTTGGGAAGAAACCCGATAAAAACAAAATCTGTTCCATTTCTTGGCGTGGCAGACAGGGCCGTTATAACAGAACTTGGTCCCGGAAGGGGAATTACATTAATATCATGTTTTAAAAGCTCAATCCCAGGATCACTAATAAGCGGAGTTCCCGCATCTGAAACAAGAGCAATGCTTTTGCCTTCATTTAACAACTGCACAATGTAATTACTTTTTTCTTTTTCGCTAAATTTATGATAACTAATTAATTTTGTGTTTATTTCATAGCGGTTAAGGAGCTTTTGCGTGACCCGTGTATCTTCACATGCAATAAAATCAACTTCTTTAAGAACCCTTAAAACCCTTAGAGTAATGTCTTCAAGGTTCCCTATAGGAGTGGGACAAATATATAATGTGCCTTTAATACTCATTAGGTGTTTAACTATATCAAAAAACATCTAGTTTTGATAGTAAACATATCGTAACTGAAAAATTTAATTTTTTAGCAGGTGAGGCCGCTTCTCGGCCTCACCTGCCTTTTGAGAGGGGGCGCCTAAGGCGCCCCCTCTCAAAAGATAATAAAATCAGTTCCCTTTCAACCACTATCATCTTTTTATGCGGGTGTTTAAAGAAATGTAAAGAAAAAATTAATTTACTAAATATATACTTTAGATATTGTTTTTATAAACATGGAGAGTATTTAGAATAAAATTTTAACGCACACCGAGGAGGAGATATTAATGGGTATTTTTGCAGGTTATGTAAACCAGAACGCTTATCAGAGTAATTTTAATTCTTTTGGAAATTACGGACAAAATTTCGGACAGTATGGACAGAGCCCTTACCAGAATTCTTATCAAAATTCCTATCAAAACTCATATTTCAACAGTATTTTTGCCATGCTTTTTATGGCTATATTAGAAAAATCACCTGAAACTTTACAAGGTTTATTTCAACCTCAGACTGAGCCTGGAATAGAACCTTTAACCACACAAATAATAGCGCCTCAAACTCAAACTTTGCAAGCCCCGCAAACCACCCAAACTCTACAAACACAACAAAACCCGCTAGCTATGCAAACTTTGCAGAGATTGCAAACTATTGCTCCTATAACCACCCAGATTTTTTCCCAGCAATTAGTAAGCCAGCAGTCAACTTATACAAATAATGGAACTGGAAACGCCAATTTAACCAATATCTGGAATAATTATTTCTTTAACACAACACAACCTGTTCAACCAAAGGAGCCGGAGAAAGTATTTATAGTCGGATCATACAAAAATCAATATTTTGGTGACTATGATTATAATAAAGACCAGCAAGACGAAGCTGCTGATGGAGTAGAAGTAAATCTTGGAAGAACCATTCAGGATTTCGCCGGAGAAAAAAGCGGCAATGGAAGCCATTGGGATTACAGAGCTCATGATCTTGATTCATCAAATAATGAAGAGCTTCTAACCGTTCTTTCAAAACTTTCTGAAGAAGATAAAAAGCTTACTTTTGACAAAGGACAAACTTACATAATATCCGAATCAGGCGAAGTTTTGGGAACTGTTGCAAATAACCAGATAGGCAAATCCCTAAACGGCGGGGAATTAGCTTCTGATACAGCAAATAGCAGCTTTAAGATTATAGATGACCTTGGCATACAAACAACAACCGCAGAACAATGGCAAAACAGAAGAACAGAATTTAAAAATTCTGAAGAAGCCAAGGGCGGTACTATAGAATTTAACGGACAGGAATACGACGTCATATCCACAGTATTAAGAAAACAAACCCCATTAATCCTTGACCTGGCCGAAAATGGAATAGATTTAACATCACAAAAAGACGGCGTGAACTTTGATTTAAATGGCGATAACAAAATTGATAAAACAGCCTGGACAAAAGCAGGAAGTGATGACGCATTCCTGGTACTTGATAAAGACGGCAATGGACAGATTGATTCAGGCAAGGAACTGTTTGGTGACCAGAATGGTGCTGAAAATGGATTCCTTGAACTGGCAAAATACGATACAAACAAAAATGGCATAATTGATGCTAATGATGAAATTTATAAAAACCTTCAAACCTGGCAGGACTTAAACCATAACGGACAGGTTGATGACGGCGAATTAAAATCACTGCTTGAATCAAATATAAAATCAATATCAACCGGATTTAACAAAGAATACGATGAAACCGGAAAGATAAAAGAAGACCAGCACGGTAACACAATAGGACTTGTCGGTGATTTTCAAAGAGCAGATGGTTCTAAAGGCAGCATGATTGACGCTTTATTACAGTATACTTAACTTATTTAATTAAAATTTTTTAAAAAGAGGCTTTTTATAACGCTTATAAAGCCTCTTTTTTAAGCATTGTAACAATAACAAATTTTTTCTTAAAAAAATGAATATAAAAAATAAGCTCGGGAATAAATTAAATAATTCATACTAAAGTTGGAAAAGGTTGTAACTAAATTACGATATCAAATCTCATAAAAAAAAATTATCATTAAATTAAGTCATATTGACCGGATATTAATATGTAAATATCCAGAAGCGCTTCAAACAACGTAAATATAGGGATGTACAGTTAAGATTAAGGAGAGTCTTTCTATGAGTATCGTTATCAACACGAACGTAAGTTCAATTCTCGTGCAGAGAAGTTTACAACAATCAACAGGGTCTATTGGCCAGTCATTACAAAAACTTTCAACAGGTTACAGAATTAACAAAGCTGCAGACGATGCAGCCGGCTTAACCATTTCTGAAAGCTTAAAATCACAGGCCCGTGGCGCACAGGTTGCAGCAAACAACGCACAAACAGGTGTTAACCTGTTACAAACAGCAGAAGGTGACTTGTCAATTATTCAGGATAACCTTCAAAGAATCAGGGACCTAGCAGTCCAGGCAGCTAACGGAACAAACGGAACAGCTGAAAGAGCCGCTATCCAGTCTGAAGTTCAACAGCGTATCGATGAAATTGACAGGATCGCTAGCGCATCTTCATTCAATTCAATCAAACTTCTTGATGGAACATCATCCAGCCTCTCACTGCAAATTGGCACCAAGTCAACTCCTTCATTAAACTCAATCAGCATAACAAGTGGAACGATTAACCCTCTTGGAAATGCAAATGCATCATCACTTGGTATCGGCAGTATAAGTAGCGCATTCGCTAGCGCATCCGCAGCAGCAAGCTTTATTTCAAGCGTAGATACAGCTATAAGCTCAGTATCTGAAAAGAGATCAACAATCGGTTCTTTACAGAACAGGTTAGAATCTGCAATAACCAGCTTGAACGTACAGTTTGAAAACATGTCCGCATCCGAATCAAGGATAAGGGACGTAGATGTTGCAAAAGAAGCTGCAGCACTTACTAAAAACCAAATATTGCAGCAAGCATCAGCAACACTATTAGCTCAAGCCAACCAGGCCCCTGCTGTAGCACTAAGCCTGATATAAACAAAATAAAAGATTAGAGGTCATTCTAATCAAAAAAGAGCCTGTTAACGCAGGCTCTTTTTGCATACACATAATACCCAAATTTGCCCTTTCCTCCTGTCTAAGTTACCATAAAGTACATGACAGCACTATTTGGAAAGGTAATTAAAAAGCACTCGGATTTTATTTATGTAAAATCTAATGCTGGTCTATTTGAATGTAAAATCAGGGAAAGACTTAAAAAAGAAAAAATTGAAATACTTGTGGGCGATAATGTAAAAATTGAAGAAATAAATACTGAAACTTTCCAGGCTATTATAACTGAAGTACTTGAAAGAAGTAATTTTATATCTCGACCTGCAATTGCAAATATCGACCAGATAATTATTGTTTCTTCACTTTTTGAACCAGATTTTGATTTTGTGCAAATAAACAGATATCTTTGTCTTGCAAAACTAAGCAACATTCCTGCAATACTTTGCATTAACAAAATAGATATTAATAAAAACTGTGCTCTAAGAACAAAAATCTCTTCTATATATGAACCTTTATATAAAATTGTGTTTACTTCTGCTCTTGAAGGTTCAGGTCTGCAGGATTTGAAAAAACATCTGTCTGGTAAAATATCTGTTTTAGCAGGGATGTCAGGAGTTGGCAAAACCAGCCTTTTAAAGAAATTGTGTCCTGATTTAAATTTAAAAACAAAAGATGTAAGTTCAAAATTAAAAAGAGGTACGCACACCACAAGGCATGTGGAACTGATCGAAATTAAAAACAAATGTTTTGTTGCTGATACCCCGGGTTTCAGCTATTTAAAGTTTGATAATATAATGCCTAATAAAGTAAATGACCTTTTTGATGAAATTAAAACACTTTCAAATGAATGTTATTTTTCTGATTGTTTACATTTAAATGAAAAAAACTGTAATGTTATTAATAATTTAGATAAAATAGACCAGAAAAGATATGAAAGTTATAAAATTTTTGTTGAAGAAGCGTTTGAATACAAAAAGAAAATAACTTTTTCAGGCAATAAAAAAGAAGAGGTAACGAAATTTATTGATGGTCCTGGCAGAAAAAAAACAAAACTCATTAAGCTTGGAAAGAAAAATGAAAAGTGACATTGAACTCATAAATTCCTACCTGGATAAATACCTTGAAATAAGGTACCCACACGTTATCTGGGAGGCAATGCGTTATTCTGTACTGGCAAAAGGAAAAAGAATAAGACCAGTATTAATGCTGGAAAGCGCAAAAGCCTGCCATGGCGATATAAATAATGTTATTCCTGCAGCCTGTGCTCTTGAGATGCTGCACTGCCAGAGCCTTATACATGACGATCTTCCCTGTATGGATAATGATGATTACAGACGGGGTCAGCTTACAAACCATAAAATATACGGTGAAGCAACTGCTGTCCTGGCAGGGGACGCTCTTTTAGCTTATGCACCACAGGTAATATTAAACTATACTCCTGAATCTGTTGATAGAAAAATATTGCTACAGGTTCTGGATGAATTTTTAAAAGCAGCAGGCGCTATGGGAATTGTTGGCGGTCAGGTTGTTGATATTGAGTCAGAAAGCAAGGAAATAGACTTAAATACATTTAATTATATTTTAATGCACAAAACCGGCGAACTTTTTAAGTTTGCAGTGAGAGCTGGCGCTTTATTATCACAAGCCGAAGAAGAAAAACTCAATGCTTTAACATCTTATGGGGAAAAAATCGGGTATGCTTTTCAAATAGCAGATGATATACTTGATGTAACAGGAACTCTTGAAGAAATAGGCAAAACCCCAGGAAAGGACCATAAATTAAAGAAAAATACTTATGTTTCCTTTTACGGTATTGAAAAATCAAGAAAAGACCTGGAAAATATATGCGAATCTGCCAAGAAAATTCTTGTTGATAGTGGTATAAATTCGGAGTTATTGTTTAATATAGCTAATAATATAGTAATGAAAGCAGTAAAATAATGGTAAATACAGAAATAGGGCCCGGACTAGAAGTAATCTTTTCAGCTTTTTTAAGCGTTTTTATAGCCCAGTTTATAAAATTTATACATACATACATTGTAAAGAAAAAATTTGATTTTAAAGTATTGGCTACAACCGGCGGAATGCCGAGCAGTCATACATCCGGTACTGTTGCTTTAACCACAAGTGTGGGTTTAATATCAGGGTTCAGCTCTGTTGAATTTGCCATTGCTCTTGGTTTTACTCTTATTGTTATGTACGATGCAGCGGGTTTAAGGCGTTCAGCAGGACAGATGGCAGCTTTATTAAACAAAATGGTTGATGATTATTACACTGATAAAAGAACCCGGCACCATCATGAAAGATTAATGGAAGTGCTTGGGCATACACCTTTTGAGGTTTTAGTAGGTGCTTTATTTGGTGTATTTATTGCTTATTTTGTTCATTATGGAGTGTTTTAGTTAACTTTTATTTTCAGGGGTTTTTTATACTGTATGATCATACAGTCATATAAACCCATTATTCACTGTGCGCCTCAAGCACCCGTAAAAAAGGAGTCTCAGCCATACCTTATTCAGGCAAGCTCTTTGCCATGTATTTCTCCTGTTTGTTTTATGGCGAGTAGGACTAAAAGGAGTGGAAAATCATATATAGTGGATACAAGTAGTAATAACCGTTTAATTATTCAGCAGGATGCTAAATTTGCTTTAGGTGAGGAACCTTTTTTATTTAACGGACACAAGAAAAAAGAAGAACCTTTTCTTGCTTCATTGGCAAAAGTTTTTGAAATTGAAGAAAACTATACTGCTAAATGGCTGGAAAACCCGACTCCAATGATAAAAAAAGGAGAAATCTTTCGGGGTCTTTTTTCTGACATAAAAGACAACACATTGTATTATGCTGTTTATTATAAAGATACAAAAAAATGGGATGATAATAATGGAAAAGGATATAAAATAAAACATAAAGACTAAGAAGCCATCTGGTTAAAAACATTTTTTAAGTGTAACCCTTATCATTGCTATTCTTAC
>MFRL01000060.1 GCA_001784565.1 Candidatus Melainabacteria bacterium GWF2_37_15 | reverse complement strand
CAGGGATGAAGTGCGGCAATTCGTCGGAACTAAACTCCACTTGCTAAATTATCAGACAATCTGAATTTTATTCTGGGATTGGTATATTAGCTGGCACGCATCATTATTCCCCACAGGTTACAGCGGAATGCATAAAATCATTGTCGGAGATTTTCGTGATGATAAAAATGGCCCTATGCAGGTTGTTTCCGGTCCAATTGGAAAAGAGAAAGTGCATTTTCAGGCTCCCGATGTTTCCTGTCTGGAATTTGAAATAAACACTTTTCTGGAATGGTTAAATGCAAAAACCGGAATTGATTGTGTATTGAAAGCTGGCATTGCTCATTTATGGTTTGTAACCCTGCACCCATTTGATGATGGTAACGGTCGTATTGCAAGGGCTATTACCGATATGCTGCTTGCAAGAGCTGAAAACACTTCCCAAAGATTTTACAGTATGTCAGCTCAAATCAGGAAAGAACGAAACAAATATTATAATATCCTTGAAAAAACTCAGAAAGGCTCGCTTGATATAAGTGACTGGCTTGTATGGTATCTTGAATGCCTGCTAAGAGCTATTGAAAACACCAAAGAAACTCTTTCCAGTGTATTTAACAAGGCGTTATTCTGGCAGGAGCATTCAGACACAGTATTCAATGACAGACAAAGGAAAGTAATAAACAGGCTTTTTGATGGCTTTGAGGGCAATTTAACCTCATCCAAATGGGCAAAGCTGTGCAAATGCTCGCAAGATTCAGCTAACAGGGATATTGTGGACTTACTGGAAAAAGGCATCCTGATTAAATCCGGGGCCGGGCGCAGCACACACTATGTTTTAAACTGCGGAGATTAAAGGCATTAATCTCCGCACAAAAAATGCGGAGTAACTAATCTAAACTTTTCCATCAATAATCTCTTTTAGTACCTGCTCCTTTGTCATTCCTTCTTTTTGACAGTAATAATCAAGCCATTTTAAATACTGCTCGATTTCTTTGCCGCATAATTTTTCAAGGTTTTGTTTGGATTGCCCTTCTTCCCAGCCGAGATAATCCAGCAAAAGTGATAATCGGCGAAACCTTCTTTAGTGGGTAACTCAGCAACAGCAACATTATCTAAGTTTTCAAGGTCTAATTTTTCCTTATATTCTAATATTTTCCAGCCAAGTTTATAGTGTGGCTTTTTTAATTAATGATAATGAAGATTTACCACAATATTATTTTAAAGAAATAAAAGAATGGACGTCAAATTAAATGCTATTTAAATTTTCCCTTAAACTCGTAATCCGCCCTCCTGCTTCCATTCTTTTAACTGCCATTGCAAGAGCTTTAAAGTTTCCAAGCAAGATAACAAGTTTTTTACCTCTGGTGACGGCGGTATAAAGGAGATTTCTCTGGAGCATCATATAGTGCTGGGTGTGAATTGGGATTATTACAGCCGGGTATTCGCTGCCCTGAGATTTATGTACAGTCATTGAATAAGCCAGAATCAATTCATCCAGCTCGTTAAAGTCATACTGGACTTCTCTTGAATCATATTTAACCTTTATTTCCCTGTTTTCTTCATCGATATTGGTTATCCTACCAATATCCCCGTTATAAACATCCTTGTCGTAGTTATTCTCTATCTGCATAACCTTATCTTTCACCCTGAAAGTCCAGCCGTATTTCTGAACTTCCGCACCTGTAGGATTAATGCTTGCCTGCAAAACAAGATTGATATTCCTTGTTCCAAGTTGCCCTCTCTGCATTGGAGTTAAAATTTGAATATCATCAAGTGAATTAAAACCGAATTTATTGGGAATATGCTCTGTTACAAGTTTTTTAATTAATTCCACAGCTTTTTCAGGGTCATCCTGTTCGATAAAATAAAAGTCGGACTCGTTTGGATTGTCCACTTTATTTCTTGGAAACACTGGATATTCGCCTTTATTTATCCTGTGAGCGTTGGTTATGATGTTGCTTTCACTTGCCTGCCTGAAAACTTCTGTCAACCTGCAAACTGGAATAACTTCCGAGTCTATAATATCTTTTAAAACACAGCCTGCCCCGACACACGGAAGCTGGTCAACATCTCCCACCAGAATCAAGGCTGCACGCTTGGGAATCGCCTGAATAACCTGATAAGCAAGTGTTAAATCAATCATACTGGATTCATCAATGACAAACACATCTCCTTGCAAAGGGAAATCATTGTTACGTTTAAAGCTGTACGTTGCAGGGTCAAATTCTAATAGTCTGTGAATGGTTTTAGCTTCCATTCCTGTTGTTTCAGACAGCCTTTTAGCTGCTCTTCCTGTTGGAGCACAAAGGACTGTTTCAAGTTTCTTTGCCTTGAATATTTGCAGGATTGAATTAACAAGTGTGGTTTTACCAACTCCCGGACCTCCTGTAATAACAAGAACTTTGGATTCAATTGCCATTTCCACTGCCTGTTTTTGAGCTTCAGCCAGCTTTAATCCTACTTTGTTTTCAATCCACTCGATTGCTTTTATTACTTCAAGCTGCGGACAGGGATGTCTGCCATCTTTTAAAGTTATGAGGGTTTCAGCAAGGGTTTTTTCAGTGTTATACAGGTGTGATAAGTAAACAAGCTCTTTTCCTTTAAGCTCAGTGTCTTTGATTAACCTTCCTTCATCAATCAGAAATTCAATGGCATTTTTTATAATATCTTCCGGTATCTCAACTGTCTTGACTATCTTTTTAATTAAATCTTCAAGTGGATAAGCGCAATGCCCCTCGCTTGTAAGTTCAAATAAAATGTGTTCAACTCCAGCTCTTGCCCTTATATCTGAATGAGCTCCTATTCCCAGGCTCTCTGCAATTTTATCCGCCGTTTTAAAGCCTATACCCCAGATATCTCTGGCAAGGTGGTATGGATTTTCTTTTACCTTTTCAATTGCATCATCCCCGTATTTTTTGTAAATTCTGAACGCTCGGCTGGTTGTTACCCCGTGGCTATGTAGGAATATCATTATTTCACGAATCGCCTTCTGCTCCCGCCAGCCTCTGGTAATCATTTCCTGCCTGCCAGCACCAATACCATCAACATTCAGGAGCTTCTCAGGTTCATTCTCGATAACATCAAGAACCTTCTTTCCAAATGCCTTAACCAGCCTGCCAGCAAACTGCTTGCCTATTCCTTTAATCAGCCCTGAACCTAGATATTTTTCTATCCCATCAAGCGTGTCAGGCTTGCAGGTTTCAAGAAATTCAGCCTTAAACTGCTGTCCATAGCTTGAATCCACAATCCATTTGCCTTGAGCGTTAAGCCATTCCCCTGCAACAATGTTTGGAATATTACCTACTACATTAACAAAATCCTTGTGTCCTTTAACCTTTACTTTAAGTACGCAAAATCCAGACTCCTCTGAGTGAAAAGTCACACGCTCAATAAGACCTGCTAGTTTTTCCATTTCCTGCTGCATAAATATATTTTATCCCGGATATAAATGTGTTTTTATTATACTCATTATGGAAAAGCAATAATCTTCTTTGGATAATTTCATCATGAATAAAAATAAATGCTGTGCCTGGGTGCCGGAAAATAATGAGGAATATAAAAAGTATCACGATGAAGAATGGGGTGTGCCTGTTCATGAGGACACAAAACTTTTTGAGATGCTCGTTCTTGAAGGAGCACAGGCAGGATTAAGCTGGGGAACTGTTTTAAAGAAACGAGAAGGATATAAAAAGGCGTTTAAAAATTTTGATGTCCAGGCTGTTGCAAACATGACAGATGAAGAACTTGAATCACTAATGCTAAACCCAGAAATTATCAGGAATCGATTAAAAATTTATTCTGCTAGAAAAAATGCAGTTGTATTTTTGAGCATTCAAAAAGAATTTGGATCTTTTAATAATTATATTTGGGATTTCGTTAATAATAAACCAGTGGTAAATAGCTGGGATTCAATATCACAGATTCCAACTAAGACTGAGATAAGCGATAAAATATCAAAAGACTTAAAAAAGCGTGGAATGTCTTTTATAGGCTCAACTATTATTTATGCCTATATGCAGGCAGTGGGACTTGTTAATGACCATACGAAAGATTGCTGGAGGTTCAGTATTTAAAAAAATGAATTTTTTGGGGGGATAAATTGTGTTATGCCCCCTCCTCTTATTTTGAGGCTTTTAATTTTGGAATAAGACCGATAAATTCTTAACAGCATTAAAATCCTTGCTTCATTGGTATGAGTTCGAGTTTTACAAAATGATTTTTTTACAATGTTTCAGGTTTTTAAAAAAATTTGCCTCAGTATAAATATATAAAAAACAGGATGAGAATGTATTATCAATAAATAAATCAGAAAAATCTTTGCGGCACAGCATTGTCCGAGCTTGTCCGAAAATTGTTGACATTTATTTTCGTAAATGATAACATATATAATATGTTGTCCGAGATTGTCCGAAAAATGAGGATTTTAAATGAGATCATCTTTAGTCATTAATATCATAAAATCATATAATAAAGGTAAAGATGCTTTTTTTGAAGCAGTTAAAACGCTGGCACAAGAAGAAGCTAAAAAAGGCAATAGTGATATAGCAAATAAGTTATTAATTGCTTTAAATGTCGAAGAGAAAGAGGTTAAAGAACAATTTCAGCCCTCCAATGCACCTGCCTTCACATTAAGCTCCACAGTAGCTTTAAGCGCAAATACTGTACCTAAAGATAAAGATAGCTCACTTGATTTATTTGAAATTATTGAACCTAATATTTCACTTGAAGATTTAGTATATCCTGATGAAATCCAGGAAATATTAAATCAAGTGGTAAATGAATGGAAAAAATCTGAGAAGCTAATAGCAGCGGGAATAACGCCCACTAGAAGAATTTTATTTTATGGACCTCCTGGTTGTGGTAAAACAGCAGCTGGTTTGGCCTTAGCAAAAAAAATCGGTCTTCCTGTAGCATATGTTAGATTAGATAGTTTATTTTCTTCTTATCTTGGGCAAACTAGTACAAATTTAAGAAATATATTTGATGCTGTTAAATCGCAACCTATAGCATTATTTTTGGATGAATTTGATGCTGTAGCGAAAAAAAGAGATGATAATCAAGAAATAGGAGAAATAAAGCGTATAGTTATAAGTTTATTGCAAAATTTTGATTTCCTGCCTCCTAATGTACTGGTGATTGCTGCTACAAATCATCATCATTTGCTTGATCCAGCTATTTGGAGACGATTTGATTTATCAATTCCAATTGATGCACCTAATAAAGAGTCCAGATTAAAATTAATCTCTAGTTGGTTGAAAAATTATGAAAATAAATTATCGGGCGATATTAACTTACTTGCAACTATCACTGAAAGTTTAAGTGTTTCAAGGTTAAAAGATTTAGTTTTACAAACAGTAAAAACAACCTTATTTATTGAAGAAAAAAATTCGATTGAAATAAATGATTTTATGAAAAATCTAATATTAATGGAAACTTTTGATAATTCATTTGAAGCAAAAATTGAATGGGCTAGAAAAATGAAAGAGAAAGGAATTCCACTTAGAGATATCGCTTCTGTAACTGGAATAGCAAAATCAACTTTGAGTGATCACCTAAAAAATATGGGAGAAGACTAATGAAAGAAAATAAGTATCCGCATTTAATTATCCCTGAAGGAGATGTTGAAAAAGTGGTACATGAACCAACAGGAAGAACAAAAGTTGTACCAAGGGATCATCTTGCTCATGGACAACTGTTATTGGATGGATTTAAAGCTATTTCTGATTATCATATAGTTCACGAAAGTTCTTTGGGAGAAGATGTTCTTGTTTTTAAAGTAAAACTTCATGAAGGGCATACGTTTCAAGACAAAAAAAAGCAAGAATTTTTAAGTAATAATAAAATTAAAGTTAATGCATTAAGAGATAACCAAACCGCTATAGTGTCTTCTGAAGTTAAGGAATTAAGTACATTTAAAAATAAACTTGAAAATTATACCAAATACAAACAAAATCAAGATTTCCAATATATAGATGAAATTACTCCTGATAGCAATTTTGATAAGCAATCTTTTGAGTTGAAGGAAATACTAAGCGAAGAAGAACTTCCTAAAGAAGATTTTGATGTACAAATGATGCTTATTCCCGGATTAGATAAACCTTTATACGAAAAAACATTGAAAAATCTTGAAAAAAAGATAAAATCTATAAATGGAAATATAATTAGAGAAGCATATTATTTAAGTGATGGAACGCCAATAATTAGAGCAAAAATTTCCCCATCAAAAATTAATTATCTTTCATCAGATGAGGCTCTTTTTAGAATTGAAAAAACTAACTTTTTTGAGTTTGCACCGAGTCAAATAAAATTAACAGATTTGTCAGATGTTACATTAGATGAAAAGGTTGATACTAACTCATTACATTCTGTAGTTGTCATTGACAGCGGTGTGGATTTTTCCAAGATTAGTATTTTAGCTCCTTTGGTTAAAGAAAGGTATTTACCCGAAGGAGTTAAGGTGTTTGATCCTTCACACGGAACTGCTGTTGCTAGCAGAGTGCTTTTTGGTGATGAAATTGATAAACAAATTAAATTGGGGAAATTATCACCATATGCAACAATAATTGATGCTTGTGTTTTTGACGAAAAAGCTTTATCAGAAGACATTCTTATAACAAGAATAAAAGACATAGTTGAAAAGTATCATGCAAAAGCAAAAGTATTTAACTAAGCTCATAAATCTTACGGTTTTTGTTTGCATACTGCCAGGCAAGTTTAGTGCGGAAAAGTTGTGCTGAAATCTCAGAGTATTCCCGCATTTTTGCACTGAAGTCGTACAAATCAAGTTCGTTCTTCAATTTTGAAGTACGTTGAGTCAGTTCAGCAATTTTAAGTTCGTAAAATCGCTGTTGAAATATTGCTATAAGATAATGACGTGAATACTGTTTTAATAATTTCTGGATTACCGTTTTGCGTCCGCTCCAAACTTTTAAATATTCTAAAATGCGCTTAATAAATGCCATAAGCCCATTGTCTTGGGGCGTATTCTCATATGTTTCACATAATAACCACATTTTCAATACTTTTTCAGATTTATCAATTTTTTTAAACTCTTCTGGCTCTGTCTCAGCATCAAAGCTGTCAAAATATTTTAAAAAATGCTTTTCTTCTGTTTTGAGAGCGGATAATTCTTGTTTCAATGCGGATAATTCGTTCTGCAGAAAAAGTTTTTCTTGTAATTCTTTATAAAGCTGTTTTAGCTTCTGTTGTAGTGTGGCAACATCTTTTGAAAGAAGTTTCCAACCTGTCATATCAGGAAGAGGTTTTTGTGAATTGATGAAATCTTTTTTATTGGCGGTATTTCCTAAATATGCCGCAATAAAGTCAACCTTATATTTTTCAAGTTTTTCAAAAACATTTTTTGTTGCAGAGTTATTGCTTGAAACCACAGCAACGCTTTCACCTCGCATTACAGCGTTGGCAATTATATTTAGAATAGTCTGAGTCTTACCTGTTCCCGGTGGTCCCTCAATTATACTGAGTTGATTTGTTAATGCCTTATCCACAGCATCTTTTTGACTTGCGTTGAAGCCAAACGGATATATTGTGTCTATTATTACTTCAGGCTTGGACGGTTTAGTTTCTTTAAAAAATGCTCCACAATATGCCACGCCAGACTTTTCAGACTTTACTTCCGGCAGTTTCCCGCAAAGAAATGCGCCAAGCATACTATCAGGAAGCACAAAATCAATTTTAGAATAGTTATACGATAAAATATTTACGACTTTTCCTGTCTCTATTTCAACCTTGAGCCCTATTGCAGCTGCGACTTCTTTCAGATAGTCAAAGCAATTAGCTGATTTTTTGTCGCATAGAGCAGATTCAGTTATCCGAACATTTTTTATATTATATGTAAAGGTTTTTCCGTCAGTAAAAGTTATACTATATTTATCTCCGATGCGTTTAAAGCTCCGAATCTTTTCAGTCTTATTCTCTCCTTTGAGATATATTTGAAATCGTTTGTTTTTATTTAGCACGTTCCATTTACCTCAAGTCAGAATAATCATGACACTATTGCCAAGTCTTTTTTTCTAATAATTTAGCTATTTCTTCAAGAGGAGGCAGTTTCTTCGTATCTAAGACTTCACATAAATTAAAAAATCTTGTTCCCATTGGAGCGTAAGGTGTTTCTTTTTCATAGTGAGTATCATAAAAATTTTCAACAAAGAAATACCTATGAGTTATATCCACAAGATTGTAACCATAATTTTTTGAATCTTCAATTGCAATTTTAATACGCTCTTTCATATCTTCTGTTAAGTCGCCTTCTTCAATCTGGAATATTAACTCCGTTCCTCTGTATACCGCAGTAATTTTGGCTTTTATTTCTCCGATAGCCCTTACTGCTTTTTGATTATAAAGTCCTAGATATTTATGCCCCGAAAATCCACGTGCTGCATCCTCGTAATACAGCTTTAACTTTTTATTTATATCTATTGTGTTTCCGGCTAATTGCACACGCATGCGCTTCCAGTCGTCAGGGATAAGTTCCCCCATGTAGCAGTATTCTTGGTAGTCATCTAAAATATCATTAATTTCATAATCACGTTCATCAATTATCACACGTATTTCGTTAATTAATTCTTCAAAAGATAGATGTTTATGAATAATATTATTATTTGAATTCTTATTATATTCGCTAACCATTCTTTCAATATCATTTTTCATTTTTTCAGTCAGTTTATTAGGATCAAGCGTCAAAAGAACTTTATAATCTTCATTCTTAAATGATTGCAGATGGCATTTTAATTGTAATAAATCAAAATTTGAATATAACTTAGTTTCTACAACAATCTTAAAACTGGATTGTGAAATGGTAGCATCAGGAACGCTACTATTAGCTTTTTCTTGTAGGCTTATATATAATCCGACAGTGGCATTCTCTGGTAAAAGTTTTGCTAAAAAAGCAAAAAATTTAGCTGAATCATATGAATATAATCTTGACAATAAAAGCATCGTATTTGCAGTATCGACATTTTCTTTACTATGATATCTTTGAAAAAAGTGTATTTTCATTCATTACTTTTATTGCTTTTTCTACAATAACAATTCTACTACAACTTTGGCTGAAAGCGGTCAAAGAAATCCTAATTGAATTTTTGAAACCGCCGAATTTTTGATTTCCCCGCTTATCAGTTGGTATGATAAAGTCTTAACATCATGAAACATCCAGACATAAATATTTACGTGCATTTAAGACTGTTTGCTTCCCCCTAAATGTCAGAGGTTTGAGAAATTATTCTGGAATAATATCGGTTTTTCTCATACTGTGTGATAACTTTTCTCATAATGGGTGATAATTTACACTCATATCAGGTGATAATTTACAATAATTATAACAACATGTACCTTTATACATGTATCTCCATGTACCACCATGAAAGTACTTGAAAAAAGAGTTGTGTTTCTCCTATTCAATTTTGTTAAAAAACCTGTCCCAGCTTGCCTTTAATGGGTCATGACCTTTGGGTTGCTAGCCCAACGACAACTTGGAATCAGGCTCTGGACTTGGATTTCAGTTTTTATGACCTTTGGGCTAAAAACCTAACGGTCAATATTTTTTATTCTTTTCCAGTTGCTCCTTTCGTTTTTTATTTTTAACTTAATGTCATTTTAGCTTCGCTGTGTTAAAAGTCGAGTGTTTTCGGTGCTATTATTTACTTTCAGACATATTTTATTTTTTACTTCCGACTTTTATCTTGAGAAATGAGAATTTTTTAAACTTACGTAACAGTCGGACACGTTTCGTAACGTGGATTTAAGGCCGATCATTTCCCTCTAAATGTTAGAGGTCTGAGAAATTATTCTGGAATAATATCGGTTTTTCTCATACTAAGTGATAATCTTTCTCATTTCGGGTGATAATTTGTATTCAAATTATTGGGCTAAATAATCTTTAAGTGGATGATAAGATATTGATCTTCAAGAATAGCATTTTCTGGATGACTTTTATAAATTTGAAGTCGTCGAATTTTCAAATTTCCCGTTTATCATCTGGTATGAGTATCTTTTAATATCATGAAACATATAGACACAAATATTAACGTGCTTTTAAGGCTGTTTATTTCCCTCTAAACTGGGGGAAGTTTGAGAATTTTAAACTATAATTCTCATTCTAGGTGATAAACTTTCTCATACTGGGTGATAATCTATACTCAAACTTAGTGATAATTTATACTTTCTCACTTCTCCTCATGTATCATGGTATATTCCCTAGTTCTTTAAAAAGAAATGCAGAAATAAAAAGTCCCAGTTGCAGCAACGGTTTTAACCTATGACCTTTGGGTTAGAAACCCAACGATAAATTTTCATCAGCGCATTTCATCCCTGGATGAAAAATGCGGCTTTGAAAATTCGGATTGAATTTTTGAAGCCGCCGAATTTTTAACTTCCCTGTTTATCACTTGTTATGAGAAAGTCTTAACATCAAGAAACATCTGGACACGAATCTTTACGTGGATTTAAGACCTGTTATTTCCCCCTAAATGTCAGAGGTTTGATAGTAAAATATATTTTTTTTATCGTTTTTCTCAGACCTCGTGATACTTTTTCTCATACTGGGTGATAATCTATAGTTATGTGTGTAAAGAAACAGTTGGTTTGAGACGAAGTATCAGGAATTCTGAGTCAAGATAAATGAATTAATCAACATTAACATTAACCTGCAGTCCTTGACACAGGGTATTAATCTTTGAGTACCAGCCAATTGGCATATTATCCACATAATCATGATCAATGTATCTTTGAGTCAGGTCTTTTAGCCTGCTTAAACACTTTTTGTCTGAATTATCCAATTTATCCGCTCCTTTTTCATCAGGAAGCATAAGCTGGAACCTGTAGTAACAGTCTGCTGGAAGTAAAGTCCTCAATTGATGCTCGACTGTCCTGCTGTTTCCATTGAAAAAAGTATCGATTAATGGACCATTTATCCACTGCAATGGATTCCAGTTTTTGATTTCATCGTAATAAAGGGAAGATGTTGCAGTACCAGTTCCAAGAGAAACCATAATTATCCTTTTACTTAAAGGTTCAATGTTTTCCCTTCTTAAAATTTTAATAACCTCTATGAAGGCTGACATTGCAGGATTGTTAACAGCCACACCGCCGTCAATAAATGTCCCCTTTCCTTCAATTTTATAGGGTTCAAAATATGTGGGTGCTGCTGATGTTGCTCTTGCAACGTCTTTCAAGTAAACATCCTTATATCTCTCATCATAGTTAGCAAAAAATACTGCATTCCTGCTTTCCATCTCGTAAGATGGGATTAAAACAGGCTTGAGGGTATCTTTTAAGCAATAATTCTGCAAATTCTCTGCGAGTACACCTTCTATTCCTTTGCGGCTATATTTTTCACCTTTTGAAAGGTAATTCAGGCAAGTGAAAGCATTTTTCTTAAATATCCTGTTAGCTCCATCATTACTGTATATATCTACAATCTTGCTTGCAGGGACAGGATCAGGTCTGTTTAGGAGCAGGGAAATTATCCCGCCTGTTGATGTCCCGGCGAAAAAATCAAATAATTCATGTATTTTTTTCTGTGTTTGCTGTTCAATTCTTGCAAGCAGTAATGCCGGAATAAATCCCCTTATCCCGCCACCATCAATAGATAATATTTTGATTTCATTTTGATGCTCAAACAAATTTGTTTCCTCATTCTATAAATGATTCAAATACCATTGAACTTTATTTCTAATAAAATCGCCAATTTCAGCAGGTTTAACTTCAGGATACGGTGGAAAATAGCAAATATCAATCTTTCCACAGCTTGTGGTTTTAGGATGAGAATCGCCAAACTCTTTATGAGTTAAAACCGTTTCTGGAGTTATTTCTATTTTATACTTTTTGCAAAGTTCTGCCAGAAATTTAAATGCAGCTTCACATTGTTTTTTTGTTAAAGGGTAACTACCAACCTGTTTTGAATTGCAGAAGCCAAGCATTCCGCAAAGGGCAACACCGATACTTCCAGTGTTGCCACCGCCTGTGTGGGCAGCATAACCTCCGCTTCTGCAATTCAGATTGTCTTCAGGTTTGTATCTTCCACAATGGACATTTCCATCGCAACCAATCATAAAATGATAATGCCGTTTGTCAGTATCATTAGGGGTATTTTGACCTGCTGTCCAGTGAAGGATTATTCTCTTCAAAGACATAATTAAAAATTTTGTATTTTTTGCAATAACGTTTGATATGTCGATTTTAATGTGTCCGGAATTAAAGATTCAATATCAACCATTATTTGAACTGCATCTGCTTTTTTACCTGCTTGTAAAGCAACTTTTACATCATCATAGTTATTTTTGAAAAACGACTGAACACCTTTAGGAAGAGCTTCCCAGTCTTTTTCAAGAGCCTGTAATTTCTGTTCCTGTTGTTCTTTTTCAGTATCTTCTATTACTTGACTTCCATTCCATTTATAAATTTTTCCATCGTCAGGAATTTCAACAAGCTCATAGAAATCTTTTCCTTCAAAGTCAGTATCAATCTGACCATAGAATGTTTCATTCGTATTTTTATTTAATATTTTGCATTGTTTATACATTTAAAAACTCCTTTCTATGATAACCTGTAAATCCCAGTTAGCTGCTGTAGGATTAATATATTGCCTGTTTGTTTTATTTACTAAATACAAACCGCTATTACCGCTGATAAAATCTATACTATTGTTATTAGGTATTGTTATCGGGTCTAATGGAATATATTGTGCGCCGTTATAGAAACCACTTACTATTCCCTTTTCTCCAACAGCAAATCCTCCTTCAGTGGTTTTACAAACCAAATAATGAGTAATTTTGATATTTTTACTGTTAATATTATGTACAATATTAGTTGTTGTATTAGTTGCAGGACAGGATTGGGATTTAATGAATTTACCATTAAACGCATAACTAACAGGTGTTCCAATCGTTCCCGATGTTCTTGTAAATTCGCCAAGTTTAGTATATTGAGTTGCTACCCATGCACCGGCAACACGTTTATACGGAACCATAGGTTTAACACCTATATTTAGCCAGTAATCCCCATCAACAGGAGATGTTGGAGCTTTAATATCCTCTGTAATAGTCTTTGTAGTTACTAAAGGATTTTGTCCTTTTTCTTTAATAACTGTATATGTTCCATCTGAAGAAATGCTTGAAATAGTATAATCTGCGCTTATTGTTTCCAGAGAACCATCAGGATAAGCTATTACAAGGTTAGGATTGCTACTGCCAGCTTCAATTTTAATGCTTGAATTGTCAATTTTACTTATAAAACTTGCATATCCATTAGCATCAACCTTGCCTGACACAGCAGAATAAGGAACCTTACCATCTTGTGGTGAAACATTGTCATATTTTAAGTGCATAAGGTTATCATTCACCTTATCCACATCGCAGGCTCCTCCGCCCTGCATTGCATTATCTGTCCAAGTGTAAGTTGTCATTTCATTCTCCTTTCGGTTTATTAATATCCTTTTACTCTAATATCTACTTGTGCTGTTATTGCTGTTCCTGAATTGTTATAAGCTTTCACCGTTGCCTGAGATGTAGTTTTGGAAGTAACTACGCAGTATCCGTTTGTTCCGTCTGAAATATTTGCAACAACTGCAGGTATATTTGCGTAAGCCGGATCAAAATTAACCGTTACTCCATTAGCAGCTACTGATATTACTTGATCTTCAAAATAAAAGTCTCTATCAGGTACATCTATATTGACTATAAAGTTTGACACGGCTGTATAATTATTGTTTGGACTATTTAATGTGATTTTAAACTGGTAATATCTGAAGGTAGAACTACCCTGAGAGAAGATTTGCCAGTCAGTCCACGTTATATTATCTTCGCTATATTTCCATTCAACTATTATATTGCTGGCATCGTCTCTGCTGCTTAAATCATAGTTAACACTGATTATTGAAGTTAAATTAGTACCTATATCATAAACTTTAGTGGTATATGATCCTGTAGATTCAACTTCAGAACCCCAGTAACCGTCAGGAGCATAGTCTTTGCCTGTATCATCCCAAGTGCCTGAACTTGTCCAGGTATCAACAGAATCAAGCGCAACTCTGTTATAAACCCCATAGCAATTAACGAAAGTTCCTGCTGACAGGTCATCATCAAAAATATTTTCATTTAAAATAGTATTAACTTCCTGAATGTCGCTGACAACTATTGTTGAAAGCGTTGGATTAGCAGAGTAATTACCATATTTGTTAACTGCACATATCCAGTATTTAAATGTTCCTTTCTGGATATTTAATACCGTATAACTTGAACCTGTAAGGTCTTTGGCAACAACTCTGGATTCATTCCATGAATTTCCTTCCCTGATTTCATATGTGGCAATAGGGTTAGAAATAGGTTGCCATGTTAATATAATGGAATTAAGATTCTGAGCGGATGCCAAATTTTGAACATCATCAGGAGTATCAAGAACATCGGTAAGGTTAACCGTATTAAATACAGGGGCTACACTGCCTAATGTGTCAGCATAAAGAGCAGAATTGAATTCCCTGCAAATTAGCTGAATTTGACCTTCCTGGGTTTCATTCATACTGACGATAACCATCTTTTTATTGACATAGCCCATAAATGTGCTTGTAAGGTCTATAATATCGCCCGGAGTCCTGTCCAGAGCCTTTTTAGTTGTCATAAATGAAAAGAATTTATCGCATGTGTTAGCCTGATTAAGGTAAAACCACGCTAGTCTTGATGCCTGCTTAAAACTCGTTACACCAAGTGCTACAATTTCTTGTACAATCGGAGGATCGTTAAGGAATGTATCTGCTTCTGCAACCGCATAAGCTCTTGCATACTGATTATCCGGATCCATATACCTGACTTTAAATATATCGCACCTTTGCTCTTTTGGAGTTGTCCAGAATACTTCACTATCAGCAATTATGTCATCTTGTGTAAATGATTGTACTGATGCTGCATCATCTTCTATTGTAATTGATGCTTTACTGCCGTTATATTTAAGAAAACCACGGCAACAGATCAACATTTCATTTAACCAGTCCTGTCTTGTTTTTCTTGTATCAAGAATCAGATTAAGCGTATATCTGGTATCTTTTATAGACATAGTCTGACCGCTGGCTGAAGCGGAGAAATTGGAAGCAACTGTTAAGGCTGTATCACTGCTAACTTCTGTAACATCTTTGCTTTCTCCATTAATTGTAACCTGATCGCCGACTTTCACTTCGTTTTTAAATTTGGTTCCCGAACCCGTAACAGTACTTGATCCTGAAGTTACGCTTACCGTTCCTGTTGCATTAACCGGATTTATCTTTTCATCACAATAGCTAGCTGCATCAATAAAGCTCTGGATGTCAATATTGCTATGAGACAAACCACAGCCGTTATAGCAGGTTAAGAAGTCTAAAATGCACCATATAGGATTATTAGAATACACAGTTGTATAGGCTGAAGTATCTGTATAAATCCTTACGGCTTTCCCCTGCAAGACAGCACTCACATCCATATAGTTATTAGCAACCTTCAAGCCTGATTTAATCCTCAAAGCAAGATAAGCCGTATATTTTAAACCGCCAACAAGTTCTGCCTTATCAGCTTGAGTATCCCCCGGAACCCTATCATCAATTTGCTGTACACCGTCTCCCAAATAAGCTGTATAAGTACAACCATTAAGAGCAGAATCATTAATTAAAATGTCATTGATTCTTATATCAGAAAATCCGGTTATTTTACCCTCTGCAAAGCATACTAATGCGTTAAAGCTTGTTGTTCCCGAACTTTGCCATATTTTATTGCCTGCAGCTCTAGCTTTTCCATAGACTATAGGTACAGACAAACAATTATTCGCCTGTGTCTCTAAAGAACCAAACCTATAAGCAGGACTTTCGTAGTCAAAGCCTAAATTGTTTCTATCTGTAACACTCATATATTTTCCTCTATATCTAAATTACCTTTATTCTAATGTTATTCTGTTGGTGTAGGAATTATCACTGACGGATAACCTCCAAAATTAGTGACATTACTTAAAACCTTACATCTTGTCATGGTTTTATCACATTTTGTCTCAGCTCCAGCGTATGTACACCTGCTATCTTTAAATCTCCACTGACAATTAACATCAAAAATCATGTTAGGACTCAGTGAAGAATAATTATTTAGAATCCTTTCAACAGTAAATACAAATGTTTTTGCTGTTAACTGGATTTTATTAATCTTTCCATCGAATAATAATACAGGATCTCCGATAATTGTGGTTGTGTTCCCGTCGAATATGACTTCTTCGACTTTACAACCTCTATTAGTTAGGACATCGCCATTAGTTGCAACTAACGCTGCAAATTCCTGAGCAATATCAGAAACACTTATAGACATAGTATCGGTCGTCCCGTCAAGAGAAGTTTCTATGCCAGATGTTTGCATCATCCTTGCATAATATGTATTTGAATTAATAACTATATTTGCGATGGAATCATTCGCCAAAATCCTGAATGGACCGCTATCAAGACTAATGGTAATCAGGGTTCTGGTTTTTAGAGCAGCCTTCGCAATTTCTGTTTTTTGTGCAACAGTTAAACCTCTACCCATTATTCAACCACCTCCACAAACTGAATGCTAAAAGTGGAATAACCTGATTCCATAATATTAAAATTAAGCACATCAGAAGCAAACCTGACAAGATATGTTTCACCGTCTCCACCTTTATCCGAATCCCACGTCCAGTTAAAAGCAGTTTTTCTCCCTTTTTGGCTTTTGAAAAAGGTTGCTACAGCCGTTGTATTTGTCGGATTTTTCTCAAAATCAAGTACCCAGCTCATTCTTGGATTAGTCCATGTATCTCGTCTTTGCTCTTTTCCTGTGAATGTCTCATCCACAATGGTTTTAAACTGAATTGAGTTAACGTGTGCCTGTTTGTAAGGATAATTGAATGTGTCTACCATATTTGTTTACCTCTTTTTTATCTGAGTATCACTTTTATATTGTTACCACGGAAGGAATGCTAATGCTGTGAGTGCCCAGGAAAGAGCTGTTGCAACTGCTGTTCCAACAGCAGCTATAGCTGTTCCTATAATTGGAATATTTGTTAGTGCTGTCCATACAACTCCTAATTGTGTTGTTACCCAAGTAGATGCAGTACTTAGAGCTTGTCCAATAGGAGCCCAGGCACTACTCATAGCCTGACCTAATGCAGTCTTGGCAATAGATTTCCAAGCTGCTTGTGCAGCCCATTTGCCTAGAGAATACATATCACGATAACCTTTTGCTTTTTGCAATTTTGCATCCACTTTTTTCAGGTCTCTGCCATATAATTTATTTTTAATACGTGCGATATTATATGCCGCAACATAATCTCCAGCTAATTTAACACCGCCATAAAGAACATCTTTTATCTTTTGAGAATTAGGCGTACCAGATGGCTTTTCGTGATCAAACGGCTGGGCTGCAACTCCCGGCGGCTGGGAAGTATCAGAAAGATCGGGGATTCCCTCCAGTCCTATTGGTTTACCATCCTGATTCATCACTCTTGCTGTTGCACTATAATTTACCTGCTCTGTTGCCGGGTGGTAAAAATCCTTTATTTCTACTTTGCCCTGAAGGACATTACCGGATGGCTTATCAAACATGGCACTCCAGGCATCTTTGCCCATTTGACCAAGGGTCTCAATGGTTTCGCCTCTTTTAAAGAATTCCTTTAATGACTCAGAATACTGTTGATTAGTCAACGAAGGGTCTTTCATTGAGGGGTCATGTTTTAAATACTGCGCCTGCTGCTGAGGAGTCAACGATGAAGGATCGTAATGTCCTTGTCGTGGTGCTGGATCATGTTTTAAACGATCCGCTGCCATTGATGGCGTCTCGGCATTTGGGTCATTAAATCTTAAATTTGGATCAGTACCTGAACTAGCGTGTTTTAAGTCAGGATGGTTTCCTGCTATTTCTTCAACGAAATTCTGGAATTTTTTTTCAAATTTATCTAATTCTTTTAAATAAGGATTAATATATTTTTCTTTTAAAGCAGCAATTTGATCATTTAATATTTCATTGTTACGTCGAATTTCTTCTTGTAATATTCGGGTTTTTAAGTCTTGTAACTCTTTATAAGCTTTCTTATCTGTTTTAAGCAGATAATTTTCAAATTGAAGCAACCAAGAGTCAGCTAAAAAACCTTGAGGCTCCCAGGCTGGATCATTTGCGTGTGCCGGTATATTATAGAGCATGTTAGTAAGCGATTCTAAGTAAAGAATACCAACGCCTGTTCTAACTGTACCAGCTTTTATATGCCCACCAAAGGCTTTTGCTGTTATAGCCTCATCTAATGCTCCTTTTCCAGCAAAGTAGCCTGTGATACCTGCTGTTGCTCCTGCTTTCCAGTCGCCTGTTTCTGCCCAGGTGATTCCACCACCCACAATAGAGCCCTGTCCTGGCTTTATAGTGCCAACTTTTTTGGCTAAATTTATACTTGTAGAGTCATGTTTTCTAAATGCCCTTCTCTTTATTACATTTGCAAGTGAATTAAATGTGCCAGATCCCCAATCCCAAAGATTTGATGCCAGGTTACTCTGTTCATTAATATTTTTTTCTTTGTTTGACATAATATACCTTTTCTATAGTTACTAGAATTTGTGTTTTAATGAGTTATATATAATACCTAATATTATTGCTAGAATTATTACAATAACTTCTTTAACAAGTTTTTCGGGAAAAATTTTATTAAAATAAAAATCTTTTAAAGCATAACCAATTTTGTTACTAATCCATAAAACCCCAAATGTTCCTAAAAAACCTAAAACTAAACCGACAAAATCATTAATAATAAGATCTACAGAATTCCAGTCATCAAAAGGAATGGCAAAATTTTCTTTCAATTTTATATAAGCTAAGCCAATTAAAGGAAAATAAAAACTAATTTTTAAAATAGCTTTTTTACTTAACTGTTCTTTATATTTTTGACTATAAATTATGCAAATTAATAAAATAGCTAATGTAAATGATAAAAAATCCTTGATTAATAAAGTAATATCTTCATCTGGATTTATTTTTGTATTAGATAATATTTCGTATAGACTAATAGAAAAATTTTGAATAAAAAGTAAAAGAATAAATCCTAAATGAGATGAAGCATACATCAAAAAAGCCAAAATTATGGGCTTTTTAAGCCAAGATTCATATATTTTAATAATTTTTTCATCATTTGCCATTATTTATTTTTCTCCCCGATTAATTTTTTGAACCTCTTGAAATTTTTTAGAAATTGTTTTTGAGGCATCGTTATCAAGTCCAATTGTATTTTTAAATAATGTTAAACATTTTTTAAAATAATCTTCAGCTTCTTTATATCTTTTTTGTGCTACATATAAATCTCCAAAGTCTTCATACAAGGCTAGCGTTTCTGTATTATCAAGTAACTTATTGCTAATTCCAATTTCCAAAGCCTTTTTATAGAATTGTTCAGCTTCTTTATATTTTTTTTGCTCTTGCCTGATATTTCCCATTAAACTATATATCTTCATTATGTCCTGTGTATACTTATCAAATTTTCCATTAAAAATTGATAATGTTTCATTTGCTGTGTTTTCAGCCTCTTTAAATTTATTCTGGTTAAAATAATTTGTACCTAATAAACTCAACACTCTAGCAACCGTTGGGTCATTATTCCCTAATATTTTTCTAAACTTAGAAATGCAATCTTTATATAAAATTTCAGCTTCTTTATACCTTTCTTGTGCATTATAAGTACCAGCTAACAACATATGAACACGAACTGTATAATAATCATCTTCTCCTAATATTTTTGAGTATATTGATATGGATTTATTTAATATTTCTTCAGCTTTTTTATATTTACCTTCACTTAGATAAAGTATTCCTAAATTTTCCAATATATAAGCAATATCTGTATCATCTCTTCCATAAAAATTTCTAGCCATGACAAGGGATTTTTTATATAATTCTTCTGCTTCCTTGTATTTACCTTGTTTTCTATAAATAGTCCCTAAATTTCCATAATCATTTGCAATTTTAATATCTTCCATTTCATTCCATTCAGCAATATTCAGAGCTTTTTTATATAGCTTTTCAGCTTTAATTAGGTTGCCACTTTCATATGCTTTATCCCCCGGCAGGGCGTATCTATCGTAAAGCAATCTGGGGAAATTAATTATAATAGCCAAAAGGACTACAATGATAATAAAATTAGCAAATATAGAACTACCTAACGAGGAACCCTTTTCGTCTGAAATTTTAATCTGTATATTTTTCTGTTCTTCAAGATATTTAATTATGTTTTCTTTAAGTTCATCAGATTTAGCGAGAATAGTAGAACTCAAGCTGAATTCATTTTTACTAAATACTGTTAAAATGCCCGTATTAAACCAACCTTTATTGCTTTTTATTTCTTCAATTTCATCAAGTAAAATACTTTTATTATTTCCAAAGTAATGAAGACGCTTAAAAATTATTCTTTTATTAGTAACTAAAAAATTTGAAACAAAATAACGATCTATTTGTGTCCAAATAATGAAAAGAATTCCACCAACGATTAGTAATTGTCCATCTCTCCCCATATGCCAAAGAACAGGAGCCATCAAGAATATTATAAAAAGGGACAAACAAATAGTAATAACATCAATAATAATGCTTTCTTTAGAATATTTTTTAGCCTGATAAATAATCTTTTCATCAGGATCTAATCCGTTAATATTTGGATTATTTTTGCTTTGTGTTTGAAGATTAAGCATAAAATTACTTGCTTTATTTAGTCCCCAATATATAAATGCAAAGTTAACCAGCAATGAAAAAAGTAAAAATAATAGCCCTAGATAAGGTAAAAAAATAAATGAAAGAATTGTACAATATAATGCTGTTTTAAAGCTTACATTCTTAGGTATTGGTTCATTATATTTTCTTGTATGCAACCAGCTAACGAAAATTATAGATAAAACAGTTCCGATAAAAGATAAAGATGGAAGATCAATATTGCCAAGCACTTTAAGACTAACGTCAATTAATTGTAATACGCTTGATATACCAAAAATTATAATTGTCAAAATTATCGGCTTTTTTAACATTTAATTATTTCTATCCTGTCTTTATAACTATCGATTTTTCTTTGCATCTCATCAAACCGGTCTTTCTCAATGTGAAGGACTTTATCATCGTAAAAATGCTTCCACTCGACCATATTATCAGTTTCTTTATACTCGGAGTCCATAATACCGTGCAATATGGCTTTCTTGTAGCCCAATTGAATCGCATAATCCAGCGCAAAAGTTGCTACGGTCTGCGAGCCGATCAAATCCTTGTTCGGTTCAAAGATATGATGAGGTTTTATTCCTGAGTATTTCATATAAAAATAAAAGTTGTATTTCTGTGTAACTATCTTTTGATCTTTGTAATTGTCCTTTACATAGCCGTTGAAACAGTCGAGGTCAACAAACATCCAGTAATCAACGTCGGGGTAATATACGGGGAACCTGTTCAGTCCTATCGACGGACTTTCGGGTTTCTTTAATCCCCTGATGCTGTCGCTGCAGCCGTATATGTGGACAGTATTATTCATTAAAGATCTACTTTAGATTCATTGATTACATAATCCCTGACTTTTCTGCCATTTGTTGCATTTATAGTTGGAATAGCTATCCCGCTAGCTGATACGATAGCGTAGTTCTGGGCTCTATAACCTATTTGAACAGATAAGGCTTTGCATTTGTACAATACAAGGTGAAAATCGCCTATATCATCTGTAGAGTAATTAATTTTGCCTTCCAGCTTAAAATATTTAGGCGTACTTGAGTCATATACGGTGAAAGTATGTTTTTGATCAGGTGTAGTACCTGTTGTTGAGAGTGAACCGCCTTCTAAGATGTTTAGAACGTCAAGACTGACTTTAGCATTAGCAAATGACCAATATATAGATTGGAGTTTTTGGTAATATCCATCTACTTCTTCATCCTGCATCAATGGTTTCTGGATATAGTTGGGACTCAGGTCGATATTCTGCATGCCCGGAACGTCGACTGCGCTTCCGTATGTTAAACTTCCTGCTGTATCAGCAGTTACTTCGAATATTTTTACATCATCAAGACCTAATAGGCCGGATTCTTTTGGTAATGTCATATTTATATCTCCTTATTAATCTCTGCTGGTATTAAGTACGATATTGAAAGTGAAATAGAACTTTCCGGTATCCTCCTGGGAAAAGCGTGGAGGCTGTACGGTAATAAAGAACATTTTTCTGTTATTGGTGCTGCAGACCTGATATCCGTTTTCTTCGCCTGCTAATGCCCTATAGACATCCCATGCCTTATCCTGCCCTGTATCATAATCTGTGTTTCTTACAGTTATGGTAATTGTTTGCTGGATATCTTTAATCCCCGGTGGAATCAATGCCCTGGATGTCGCAGCGTTTTCTAAATTTGTCATAACACTGTCTGCTGTGGTGATAACAATTACATTATCAGGTGAAGAAGGAACAGCGCCAATCTTAATGTTAGAATCATCGCCGATACTTGCGCTTTTTAGTAACTGTCTTACATCTTTTTCTATCATTTCTTTCCTCCAAAATAGTTTTTTAAACTGTCTCTGTTATTATTATTTCATTCAAAAAATTACCAGCGTATATCTAACGTCTGGCAATCCGTATAAAATCAAAGGTTTTGTAATTAATATGTTTTTTAAAGATAAAGCAAAGATTTTCAAGTTGTTTAATTTCCCATACCCTATCGATCCATAAATATAAATATTTTTGTATTATAAAGAGAATATTTTTTGTTTAGTTTACTTGAC
Organism: Candidatus Melainabacteria bacterium GWF2_37_15; assembly: GCA_001784565.1. Classification (GTDB taxonomy): domain Bacteria; phylum Cyanobacteriota; class Vampirovibrionia; order Gastranaerophilales; family UBA9971; genus GWF2-37-15. Next base: position 2,984 of record MFRL01000060.1, on the reverse strand, counting down.
AGCTATCTTTTATCATATTTTATGTCTATTATACTAATTTGAATAAATTTTGCAAGTAAAGATTTATACACCTGGAGAATGACTGATTAAATCACTAATTATAGAAATATTATTATTTTTTCAGCTTTACAATGCACCAAGATCATTTTTAATACTGGGTTAAAGGTCTTTTAAACAGCAATAATTTAATTATAACTATATAAAATTTTAAAAATTTAATGTGCTGAATAAATTATTTAAGCATGCCTTTATTAAATTAATGATTTTATTATGCCTGACATAATTAACTTTTTAAGTAAACTACTTCAGTATTATATACATGAAAGATATAAAAGTGCTTTTAGGAAAACGCATAAGGGAGATAAGAAAATCTCAAAATCTAACTCAGGACGCTTTAGCTGAGCTGGTTGGAGTTGAATCGCCAAGCATCAGCAATATTGAAAACGGGAAATATTACCCAACTAACGAGAATTTACAAAAAATTGCTGAAGTTTTAAAGGTAAAACCTTATGAACTATACATGTTTGAACATTTGAGACCTGCCGATGAGCTGAAAGACGAAATGCTTCAAGCTTTGGAGAACAATGAAAAACTTACAAGACTAATGTATAAGTTTTTTATTTCCGTTAAATAATACGTGATTTAAATATCACTGTTATCAGTCATTATATCCCGTGTGTATTTATCTAAATTAGAATTTTTAATTTTTAAACCAACATTTGCCACAAGAGCCAGTAAGGAGAACATATTTAAAAATTCAATTCTTTTGAGAGTTGGGCCTAATTTATAAACCTCTTTGTTTATCCAGTTAAATCTTTCCTGTAATTCTTCAGGGGGCATATTTTGGGGCTTCATAACCACATGATTGCAGTCATACATTGACCAATCGTGTTCGATTATTCTATTTTCCCGTTTCATCTTTTCATAAAACGGCGTACCGGGAAATGGAGTGTTAAGCGTGAATCGGGGCATATCTATATGCGTTTTATTAATGAAATCAAGTGTTTGCTTGAAAACCTCCTTTATATCTGAATCAAATCCGAATACAAAACTTCCTGCGACTGTGATGCCTGCTTTATGAAACTTTTTTATTGCTTCCTGATATTTATACACTGTATTAAAGCCTTTAAATATCTCATTTAAGGTATTCTGATTAACTGATTCAAAACCAATAAGTACACTCCTGCAACCGCTTTTTGCCACCAGTTTTAATAATTTTTCGTCATCCGCAAGATCTATTGTCGCTGGGGCTACCCAGTTTTTCTTTAGAGGGATCATCGCCTCACAGAGTTTCCTTAAATATCTCTGATCGCTGGTTATATTTGGATCGTAGAATTCTATAAACTTTGACTTTATGCTTTTAATTTCTTCAACGACTTGCTCAATAGGTCTTTGATGATAACCACAACAAACATAAGGCTGGACACAAAATTCACAGTTATTATCACAGCCGAAAGTTGCCTGAACACCATTAAGTTTAACTTTAAATGGAGATTTATTATTATAGCAATCCCTGTCCGGCAATGGCATTTTTGATAAATCAAGGTTTTCAAGCTGTGTATAAATTCTTTGAAGCTTATTTTCCTTAAAATCTCTCAACATCTGAGGAAAAGATTCAACAGCAATTCCACAGATAACAGAATCGGCGTGCTGTAATGCCTCCTGCGGATTTAAAGTTGCATGTACGCCTCCCATAACGGTAGGAATTCTCTTTGACCTGAAATAATCAGCATATTTATATGCCCTGTTAACGGTTGGTGTAATTGCAGAAATAGAGATTAAATCCGCATCAATATTTTCTTTGTCAATCTTCTCAATGCTTTCATCATAGATTTCGATCTGTATATCAAGTTCTTTAGGAACTAGCGATACCAAAACTGGTATAGTTAAAGGGATTGTAGAGAGTGGATATACATTAAATCTTCCCTTTGTGTATCTAAAAGGAACTCCTTTAGGCAGGATTATTGCTATTTTGCTTAATTTTGCCATGTATATAAAACTTTTTAATTATCTTTTAAAAATTGGTTTTAAACTTAAAATAAATGGTATAATAAACAGAAATTATATTTTAATAAATGTGAAAAATGAAGAAAAAAGAAGTTAAAACAAATTTATCTCAGGAGCAACATACTAATATGTTAGATCCTGAAAAACCAATGTTTCCTATTAGTGTTGTAGCAGACATTCTCAAGGTTCACCAGAGAACTTTAAGAATTTATGATGATGAAAATATTCTTGTTCCATCCAGATCACAAAAAAATAGGAGGTTATACTCTTTTAATGACATTGAAAGAGGTAAATTTATTCAATTTATGACACAAAATTTAGGAATTAACCTTGCAGGTATAAAAATTATTATTCATCTGCTTAAACAACAAAAGATTCCGCCCACTCAATACCTGGATCATATAAACCAAGCTGGTCAGGAACTCAATATTTTAAAGCAAAATTAAAAGATTTCTCAATTTAAGTTTTGGAGTTAATTTTAAATAAATTAAGGAGAAGAATTTGTTGCTTTGGAATTATCCCAGATAACTCTTCCATCTTCAATTTTTACTTTATGGATATCTTCAAGGCTTTCTTCGGTAAGAAAATATCGATAATCAATTTTCTTTTCAAGCAAAACAAATTTATTATAGGAAAAATTATAAAAAAATATAAAACTGCCTACCTGACACAGTAATAAAATAGAAAATCCAACCAGCATCCATTTAGTTGTATATTTTTCAATTTTTTGAAGCTGCTTATCCATTAACTCTTTACAGGTACAATGAGCCTCTTCAAATTCCCTGCTTCTTTCTAGCAAACTTTTTACAGTGCCCATACACTTGTCCTTTTCTTTTCATTTTACTTTTGTTAAATTTATGGTAATTTAAAGAAACATAATAAACAATAGCTGTTATTCAGACTTCAGGGTAAAGGAAAGTTAAGCAATGCCCTTTAGAGATAAGAGCTTATCGATATTCAGCCCCAGCGAAAAGATT
>MFRL01000059.1 GCA_001784565.1 Candidatus Melainabacteria bacterium GWF2_37_15 | reverse complement strand
TTTTTTTATCATTTGACCTCTTCCCTTTTATTAATATATTCCATCTTTTTTCTTAAGTTGACGACATTGGCCTAGGGCACCCCACAACCTTTTGAGGGCAGTACGGCGAAGCCGTACCGCCCTCAAAAAATAAATAAAATTAAACTAAAAACCTGAAATAAATATAAATGGAACTTAATACTAGAGAAATAATAGTTACTAAAACACCGTATTTCATAAATCTGAAGAAAGAAATCGGGTGGCCTGCAACATATGCTGATTCAGATACTATGACGTTAGCTGCTGCGCCGATTATTGTTGCGTTTCCGCCAAGGCAAGCACCAAGAGATAATGACCACCAAAGTGGATGAAGTTCCATAACGCCATCTAATTCCTGAATTAAAGGCACCATTGTAACTGTATAGGGTATATTGTCTACAATAGCTGATAAAAAGCCTGATGCCCAGATAATAACCATTGAGGTAATGGTTAAATCGCCTTTTGTTGCAATTAAAAGCTGGTCAGCAAGGAATTTTATGCCGCCTGTTTCAACAAGTCCGCCAATAATAATAAATAATCCGATAAAGAAAAATATTGTCATCCATTCAACGTCCTGAAGAATGTTTTTTGGGGCTTCAAACAAAAGTAAAACGCTTGCGCCAAGTAGCGCAATCATATAAGCTTCAAGATGCAGGGCGCTGTGCAGGATAAAACCGATAATCACCAGCCCTAAAACTGTCATTGACCTTATCATAAGTGTCTTGTTTTTTATTGTGGCTGAATTATTAAGGTTTGCAACGTGTGCCATGCGCTCAGGTGTAGTTACCAGGTCTTTTTTGAACATCAGGGCAATAACTATCATACATACAATAAAAATTACTGTTATAATGGGAGTAAGTTCAAACAAAAAGTCATTAAAGCTCAGCCCTGCTGCACTTCCGATAATAATATTCGGAGGATCGCCGATTAATGTGGCTGTTCCACCTATATTTGAGGCGAGAATTTCTGTTATTAAGAATGGTATTGGGTCAACCTTTAATTCCCGCGCAATTACAAATGTTACAGGCAATATAAGCACAACGGTTGTGACATTATCAAGGAATGCTGAAGCAATAGCGGTAAATATTGCAAGAGCAAGAAGGACTCTTATTGGTTGACCTTTTGTGTATTTTAACAGTTCAAAGGCAATCCAGGTAAACACACCGCTTCTGCTTGCTATATGGACAATAATCATCATGCTGACAAGTAACACGATTACACCAAAATCAACATGGGTGAAAGCGTGTTCAGGAGGAATTATGCCGAGTACAAGAGTTAAAGCAGCGCCGAGCATTGCTATAGTTACCTTTGGCACTTTTTCCAGCGCAATAAATACATAGGCTATTGCAAGAATTATGCCTGCGATAATGGCTTTATCGAGCCCAAATAATAAAGGTGAATGCTCCATAATTGATACAGTAAAACATAAAAGTTTTTAAAATTGAAGAAAATTTATGTTTGTTATAAAAAGTAAATAGATGAATGAAGACAACCATAAAGGATGAGGGTTTTATGAAAATTGTAGTTTGTGTAAAACAGGTGCCGGACACATCCGACATCAAATGGACAGAAAACAACACAATGGTCAGAGAGGGAGTTGAGAGCATTATGAACCCCTTTGACGAGTACGCTGTGGAAACCGCTATCAGAATAAAAGAAGCAAACCCCAGCGCAACCATCACAGCCGTATCCATGGGGCCTCCGCAGGCAAAAGATGTTTTAAAAAGAGCAATTGCCATGGGCGCTGATGAAGCAATATTAATTTCAGACAAAAAATTCGCAGGAGCTGACACCCAGGCCACAAGCCGTACGCTCGCTGCTGCAATTAAAAATAAAATAGGCAATGTTGACCTTATTATCTGCGGAATGTTCGCAATAGACGGCGATACAGCTCAGACAGGCCCAAGTATTGCCGAGCATCTTGGACTTGCGCAGGTAACTTATGCTAAGGAAGTTCAGTATTCAGGCGGAGATAACCTTGTTGTTAAACGTGAAGTTGACGAAGGTCTGCAAACAGTACAAATGCAGCTTCCGGGCCTTGTTTGTATGCTTAAGTGTGATTATGAACCAAGAAAACCGTCAATTAAGGGCACAATGAAAGCCAATAAGACAGAGATTCCTATGTACGGACTCGAGGATATTGGCCTTACTCCTGAAGAAGTAGGAATTAAAGGTTCACCAACTTTTGTATCAAAAGCTTTCAGGCCACAGCCTAGAGAATCAGGAGAAATGATTAATGCTGGCAGTGCACAGGAAGCAGCACAGAAGCTTATTGAAAAATTACAAGCAGAAAAAATATTGGCATAAGGAGAATATAAATGAGCGAACATAAAGGCATTTGGGTACTTGCAGAAAGAACCCCGGAAAATAAAATAGTTGGAGTTACACTGGAACTCATTAATGCAGCAAAAGGTATGTCACAAAAGCTTAGTGGCGAAGAAGTTGGCGTGCTGTTGATGGCAGGAAATGGCGATGTGCAGCTTCTTGTAAAAGAACTTTCAGAAGCAGGCGCACAAAAAGTGTATCTTGTGCAGAATGAAAACCTTCAAAACTATTCAACAGAGCTTTATTCAAAAGTTGCTGTTGAGGCAATAAACCAGAAAAAGCCGTCAATAATGCTTATTGGCGCTACAACCAGCGGGCGTGACCTTGCTCCGAGAATTTCCGCAAGGTTAAACACAGGTTTAACTGCTGATTGTACAGGACTTGATATTAATGAGCAGGGCTTACTTGCTGCAACAAGGCCAACATTTGGCGGAAACCTTATGGCAACAATTCTTTGTAAAGTTGCAAGGCCGCAAATGGCTACAGTAAGACCAAAAGTATTGCCAAAAGCTGAGCCTGACTATTCAAACCAGGCACAGGTAGAGCAAATAAACGTTGATCTTAATCCTGCAGACATTAAAGTAAAGGTTCTTGAATGCCTCAACATGTGTACTTCAGCATGTAAAATTGAAGATGCTGAAATTATTGTTTCAGGCGGCCGTGGAATTAAGAATGCTGAAGGCTTTAAAGTTCTTGAAGAGCTTGCTCAGGCATTAGGTGGCGCTGTTGGCGCAAGCAGGGCTTGTGTTGACGCTGGCTGGAGGCAGCATTGCGACCAGGTTGGCCAGACAGGAAAAACTGTTTGTCCAAAAATCTACATTGCATGCGGCATTTCAGGAGCTATTCAGCATTTGGCGGGTATGAGTTCAAGTGATGTTATTATTGCAATCAACAAAGACCCGGAAGCTCCGATATTCCAGATGGCAACATACGGCATAGTAGGCGACCTGTTTGAAGTTGTGCCTGCTTTAACCGCAGCAATCAAGAATTCACAGTTGACTTGCAGCTGTTAGTAACTTTAATAATCATCATTGTAACAAATAAGGTCCGCATTGCGGACCCTATTTGTTTTATCCGTACATAATTTGAACATCATCAAGCTTAGTTGTTTGTTTTGCTTGCCACAAATCATATTGGGATTGCATACCTGTCCATAAGTCAGGAGTAGTATTAAAAGCTTTTGCAGGTTTCAACGCCATTACAGGGCTGATACCCGAGCGTTCATTTATTATTGCAGACAGGGTTTTTCTTGTTATGCCAAGTTTTAAAGCAGCCTCTGTTACGCTTAAACCAAGTGGCTTAAGGTATTCTTCTCTTAAAATTTCACCAGGATGGCAGGGATTGTATATATCCATAAATTTATTCTCCTTTAATTCCTATAACATATGACAGCACGAGTTACAATATAATTTAATTGGTTTTAAATGTTATAATAAATTACATTATGTATGAAGAAAACAGATTTGAATACACAGTAAGAAATTGCCCGATTGACGACTCGGAAGGGCTGGAAGAATTGCTTAATGATATGGCGGCTGAAGCCTGGGAGCTTTATTCCTTAAATGAAGCAGAAACTGAAGAGGGAGAATACCAGTATTTGTGCATTTTTACCAGGCAGGCGCACAGGGGTTTTGAATTTGAAGAGGATTATATTGTTGATGCAGGTGACTTTAAAACAACAATGAAGCGACTTTTAAATAAAAAAGACGACATGTACAAGGAGTGCAGGTTTTTACAGCAGCAAATCAAGGAAAAAAACCATCAAATTAAGGAAATCAAGGACAAGCTGGATTCAGGCGAGGATATAGATCGGGAAGCATTAAACAGGGAAATTTCTGAAAGAATGGGGGAATTAAGCACCCTGAAAGCTAAATTTTCAGAATTGCTTTCTCCTTCCAGTATGTATAACAGGATTAGTCAGGAAGTACTTACAATTGTAGTAAGCTATGAGCTTGTAGAGCTTATTGATACTGAAAAAGACGGGGATTTAATCGCAGAAAGCGTTAAATTAAGACAAAAACTTACTGATAATTTTGGCTACGTTATTCCCCGAGTGCATTTTGCCATATCAGATGAAATGGGTGAAAATGAGTACGGAATAAGCGTAAGAAGCCTGAAAGCCATAACAGGTCTTGTATATCCGGGATGCAGAAGGTTTTTTATAGGCCAGTCCAATCTGGAAACTGTGCCGGAAAATGCTGTTGAAGATATTGACCCAATAACCGGGCAGCAGGTATTCTGGCTGGCAGAAGACAAGATAAAGGATTTCTGGGATAGTGGAATGACTCCTTCGCAGGTTATAATTAGTCATCTTGAATTTGCTGTGCGCAAGTATGTTGATGAAATACTTAGTTATAAAGATATTTTAAATTATATTGCTCTTTTAAGTGATGGAAACGCTTTTATTGCAGAGGAATTATTACAGAAAAACATTACAATCGGTGATATCAGGTATATTTTCGCTAATTTAATACGTGAAAGAGTTCCTATCAAAGATATTGTGTATATTTTTGAAAAGGTAAACGATATTTCAAAAGAAGAAAAAAGCAATGATAAATTGCTGGAAGCTCTCAGGCTTTCTTTAAAAAGGCATATATGCAGCAGTGTAACAGATTCTAATAACACAATATGCGCAATAACAGTGCCTAAAAAGTATAAAATCAAAAAAGACAGGGATGAAATTATTGAATACATAAGTGAAGCTGTGCGGAATACGCAGGTAAATGTGATAATATCTGAGTCGCAGCATCGCAAGGATTTATTTGATTTAGTTGAGAATATAGTGCCTGGCCTTGTTGTTATTTCTGAGGATGAAATAACAGAAGAGTTTACCGTTGAAGAATGTTTATGATCTGTTATAATGGTTTAAATAAATAAACAGGGCGAGGTGGTGTGATGGAAGCGACAAGGCATAAGCCTGTAGATGGTCCGCAGCAGGGCACAATTGTATACACGCGCAAGGTAACGAGTTTTAATCCAAAACATAATAAAAATGCCGGAATGTCTGATGAGTATATTAACTATCGGGCCACAAAGGAAGCTGTTGACCAGTATGAAAAATTACCTTTTAGGGCTGCAACAGCGGCGGTTGCGCTTGGAATTCCTGTTGTTGATAGTTTGATTGCAGGGGCGAGTACAAAAATAGTAAATACAAAATATAGTAATGGAATTAAAATAAATATTTTCAAAGAAGCGCCTGTTGCAGATAAAGCTAAAATTGTTTTACAGCGAGCTAAGGGCTGGGGAATTTTCCTTGGTGCGGCAATGCTTGTTAATAAGGCAGCAAATGCTGTTATAAAAAAAGTTCCTTCTATGAAAAAATTCAGGGATGAGCATCCTGCTGCTACCGGATTGGGTGTGCTAGTTGGTTCAGTTGTTGCGGGCTGGAAAGCCATGAATCCTATAGATAACCTTATTTCAAAGGCTTTTAATAACAATACAGGAAAAGGAATAAAAAAAGACATAAAAAATTTAATAAAAAAATCTTTCTTAAACAAGGAAGGATTTAAGAATTTTGTTGATAAATATGTATTTAAGCCTGTTAAAAACTTTGTAGAATCGCCAAAAGGAGAAAAAGTATTACTTTACGGTGGACCTGCATTGCTTGGTGGAGTCATAGCTAAAGAAATTTTTGATGTTGCCAGTGCAAAACAAAAGCAGCAGCAGGTAAAACACCAGCTTGAAATGCAAAGAGTAAAAAGCCAGGCTGAAATTGTTAAAAAGATTGTTATAGAACAGGTTAAGATACAATCTAGTCAAGAAGCATAGTTGTTAAGAGATTAAGCTATTTTATTAGGGGGGGAACTGGCCGCGTAGCGGCCAGTTCCCCCCCTACGATAATTTAACCACGTCAAGGCTAACTTGAAAAGAAAGCAAAAAGTGTGTATAGCGCCGCTTTTTTAAAAAGTTTTTTGTTATTTTATCAGGTTTCACTGCTTACTGTGTAAAAATCCTCAAGTGCTGCGGTTTTTCCTTTGAAAACAGGAATAACCCCATCCAGGAAAACAAAGGAAAGTGATTCACTTAACTCCTGGTTTACATTGCAGAGTTTTAATAATCCTTTGTTTTGCTTGCAGGATTTAAATATATGAACAATGATGTTTAATATTTCAGGGTTGGAGCTGGTTATATTCTCAAAATCAAGAATAAGGTTACTAATGCCTGAAACAGCGAGATTTGATGTTTCTCTTTTTAAGTCATCAATAACTCCGGCTTTAAAAATATTTTTAATTTTTATGGAAGCAATGCCTTTTTCTTTATCCTCAATCGTGGTTTTGATTGCAGGAACTGGGCCTCTTTTTATTTCATCAAGCTGTCTAAGTACGTCTAAAACCCTTATATGCCATTCAGGGGTTTTGGAGATAAAATCAAAAGCTCCTTTTGTAAAACACTGGTTAATAAGGTTTTTATCGTCAGAACCTGACATTATTATTATTTTAGTGTCGTTTTGTTTTGTTTTTTCAAGGTTTTTTAATTCTTCAAGCAGTGCAAGACCATCTTCTGCTTCGGGAAAAAATAAATCAAGAAAAACATTATAAAAATCATGTTTTTTATAAAGATCAATGGCTTCATCATAAGTTCTGGCAATAAAAGAATTGTAGCCTGATTTAGCAAGAAGTTTTGAGAGTTGGAATAAAGACACTTCAAGGTCATCAATTACCAGAATGTTTTTGCTGGTTTTAGCGTCAAAGTTTTTTTGTTCCTGAAAATAATAAGGAGTTAATTTTTGCTCAATTTTTATTAAAACCTGTGAAATATCGTGTTCCGTGATTGCATTAGGAGGTATTTCTCCTATGAGGTCATAGAGCTTGCTAATTTGTTCAGGTGTCAGTTTAACCAATTTTAACTCCTAAGATTATTTTGTTAATATTATACCTTATTTTTTGTTTAAAGCGTCTTTTAAAGCTGTTTCCAGTGTTTTAATTTTAGCTTCAAGAGATTTAACCTTGTCTGAGCTTTCTTCTGTTACAATTGAAGCCTTTTCGGTTTTTCTGCGTAGGGCTTTGATTTCATTTTTTAAATCAATTATTTTACTGTATGCAAGTAAAATTCCTCCAAGGACTCCATAGATTCCGAGTAAAAAATATAATAAGTTTGATTCCATTACAAATGCAAAATAAGCAATACTAAGCACAATTAAAATTCCAAGAATAAGGAGAAAATATCTCATGTATGTTCCTTTATTTTTATACATATTAAAAATACCATATAGATAAATAAAACCAAAGATGATAAATTTAATAGTAAATAAATAAAAAAGCAGGTTAAAACATGGATATGATGGGTTACTTGATAACAGGGGTTGTTGTACTTGGTGCAGGCGCAGGTTTTTACTTATGGTTTTTTAACAAGGGAAGAATGTATGAAGTTGAGTACAATAAAGGGATAGAAGCTTATCAGGATAGTCGTTTTGACGATGCGCTCCAGTTTTTTCATAAAGCTACGGTTATTGATCCTGAAAAAACCGCTGCTTTTTATAATCTTGGCCTGGTTTATATGGATATGAAAAAAGATAAGGAATCAGAAAAAAATTTTTTAAAAGCAATTAATCTCGATAATAATGATCCTGATTCTTACTATAATTTAGGGTTACTTTACTTTAATACAAACAGAAATGATGATGCTTTAAAGCAGTTTATGCAGATTTTAAGAATCAAACCGGATGATCTTGAAGCTCTTTATCTTAGTGGGCATTTATTAACAGAATTAAAAGAATATGATGAAGCTATAAAATTACTGGAAAAAGCGGTGGAAAAAGATCCTCATAATTCCACTTACTTTATGGCGTTAGGCCAGGCGTATGATAAAAGAGGCGCAGTAAATTTCAGTTTTGATGATCTGGAATTAGCGATTAGCGCTTATTTAAAGTGTGCGGAATTAAATCCTGAAAATGAGGAAGTAAATTACCTGCTTGCTATATGTTCCGCTAAAAAGGGATTGTGGGAAGATTGCGTAAAATATTGCAAAAGAGTTATTGAAATAAATGATAAGTCGGAAAGAGCTTACAATCAGATGGGGCTTGCCATGTATTGCAGCGGGGATTATGACACCGCGATTTCTATGTATAAAAAAGCAATAGAAACTAATCCTGAATATGGCGATACATATAATAATTATGGTTTTGTGTTGGAAAAACAGGGAAATTTTACAGAAGCGATTAAAGTATTTAAAAAATACCTGCAGTATTCTAAAGATGTAGAAGCTGTAAAATCACTAAGAAAGCATATAGTAGAGTTGGAAGAAAGTATCAATTCAAAGAATCAGGGTTAAGCCCTGCTTACCCACACTTTTGTTTGTCTGTTTATGTTTTTAAACCTGCTGTTGTGTTCTTCTTCAGTTTGAATTTTTTGGATTGAAATTACTTTCATTTTATCAGGAATAGTCGACTCCATGTAATACTGGTAGTTCCATTTATCAGAGCCGCAGTTAAAGCAGAACCTTTTAACAGGTTTAATTCTTCCAAATATGTCCAGGGTAGGCTTTCTGTAGTGTCCGCATTCCCTGCATTTTATGGTAACCCATTTATGCACAATTTTTTTACCGCAATCAGGACAATAATTGCAATTTTTGGCTTTTGCCGATGAATGATCGCAATTCATATCTAAAACCATGATCTATATTCCCTCTGCCCCAAATTATATTCGAAGTTATATTCGCCTCAAGTTAAATTTATTATCACATTGGGAAGGAATTTATTCATTGCCAGTTTTAGCTAAAGAGTTCATGTCTTAAGGATGGATTTAATATTACCTGTGCTAGTTTTTCGCTTCCTTTAAAATTCAGGGCTGTTAATTTTTCTGCTGTTGCTTCTTTGTCATATTTAATAAATTTATGTTCAAAGCTGAAATCCTGGGATTCAGGATCAGGAAAATTCAGAATTAAATAGCAGGCCAAAGGGTTTTCGGTAAACGGCCTGCCAACTGAGCCTGTGTTTATATAAGATTTTCTGTTAATTTTTTTTAATTCAGGTAAATGTGTGTGCCCAAATAAAATAATGTCTTCTTCAGCATTTTGAGCCATGCTTTCTTCATGAACAAGGCGAATGCTTAGTTTTCCTATGGTTTCAGTATGCTGTTCAGGCAGGGACTTAAGAAATTCTAGCTGGTCAGGCCGCAATGCCTGCTGTGTGTATTTAATAGCATTTATCATTGTTTCATTTTTAGGCCAGCTCTGCTCATTAAACAGCCACTTGTCAGTATTGCCCTGAATAAATGTTATTTTTTTCTCTTTTTTAAGGTTTAAAAGAAAGTCTATTGTTTCAGCTGGTTCAGGCCCGGCAACTGCAAGGTCTCCGCATACAAAAATTTTATTTATTTTTTCTTTGTTTATATCATCTATTACAGCTTTTAATGCTTCCAAATTGCCGTGGATGTCAGATATTGCGGCTATTTTCATTGAGCTCCTCTTTTTCTGGTTTTTCAGCTTTATAATTTAGTCCAGTCTATTTGGCTCAATTTTTTACCAAAGCGACTAATGCAGCCAGTTAAGGCATAAAAATTTTGCCTAAGTTCTTGAATACAAAGTGGAGAAATTTCTCTACTTTCAATCATATAACGTTCCTGTTTATTAAAAGTGTCTGTTAAAGCAGGGGTTACTGTTTTTTCCGCATCATATAACTTTCCAATTATTGCTGCTGTTCTGCGGCCTCCTCCTCTAGGAACAGTTTCTGATACTTCCACTGAAACTTTAGCAAGAGGCTCTAGGTGATTGACAAGTCCTTTAATGGCTTGTCTAACATATTGTAGGTCACTAGGAATTAGGTCTCTAGGAATCATAATTTTTTAATCCTTTTATTTATATAAAACTCCTAAAAATAAAAATTGTCTCGAAAAATTATTTATTGATGCATTGTTTCTAAATATCCTTGATGTGTGTTATTTCAATGGTTTTCTCGGCTAAAATACCTATTAAATCAATTCTGAAATTTTTATATTCAGTGCAAATATTGTTATTAATGTAAATTTCAGCGAGTTTTCTCATTCTGGCTAGTTTCTTACTGGTTATTACTTCAGTTGGATGGCCAAATGCGGTGGAGGTTCTTGTTTTTACCTCAATAAATACAAGGGTGTCATTGTCCGTAGCTATTATGTCGATTTCGCCATATCGTGAAAACCGCCAGTTTTTTTCAATTATTTTAAAGCCCTGCTGTTCAAGGTATTGAACCGCAGTGTCCTCCCCTTTTTTGCCTTTTGGAATGTTGGCTTTCATAGATTTAATTATTACAGGTTAGAGATAATTTTTAAAGTATAAGAAGTTATAAAATTGAGTATAATAAGTCCCAAACCGTCATTCCGGGCTTGACCCGGAATCTATCCAGGGTGGAGAAAAAACAAAATTTTTTCCACAGTATGCAAAATTTGATAAAATATTTAATATAAAAGGATAATTAAAAATGAATAAAGATTTAAAAGTAAAAGTACATCATAATATTTTAGTTATTGCTATAATTTATGTTTTCCTATCTGTGCTGGAAATATTGCTTAATAGTGAACCAAATTCAACTAATTATTATATAATAAATTACATTTTAATAAGTTTAGTATTAAATGGTTTAATATTTGTTCCAATAATGGTATACAGAGCTAAATTCATATTAAATCAAGAAAATATTGATGAAGAAACAAAAGAAAAAATAAACAATAATATTTTATTTATTTCAATTATTTATATTTTCTTGTCTTTACTTGCTGTATTTCTTACCAGTGAACCACGAGAAACCCTTAGGGAAGAGATAGAACTTTATTTTATTAGTTTTAGATCCTACGCCATATTTTTTACTCTAATAGTGCTTTATAGAATTGAATCAATTTTAGACAAAGTAAAAAAATAAATTATTACTTATAATTGTTATTTGGAAAGACCCCGGATCAAGTCCGGGGTGACAGAAAGGAAAAATGAAAATTCTTCTTGCAACAAATTATTTAAAAGGCTCGCTGTCTGCGGTGCAGGCAGCTCAAGCAATTAAAAAAGGCTTTTTGGCTGTATCAGATAAATTTGAGATTATGGAAATCCCTATTGCTGATGGTGGAGATGGTACGCTGGAAGCAATTAAGCATTATACGCCTTATAAAGTAATGAAAAGTATTGTTAGCGGGCCATTAGGGGATAAAGTTGAGGCAGAATGGCTTGTTGTTGATGGGAAGGCTGTTATTGAGGCGGCGCAGGTTATTGGGCTGAGTCTTTTAAGACCGGAGCAGTATAATCCCTTGAAAACCACCACTTACGGGCTGGGCGAATTAATAAAACAGGCAGTAGATTATGGATGTAATGAAATAATCTTGGGTATAGGCGGCAGTGCAACAAATGATGCGGGAATTGGTATGCTTGAGGCGCTGGGGTATAAGTTCCCGGATGTAAAAGTTAAGGTTGCATGTGATGTAGACAACCCGCTTTTAGGCCTAAATGGGGCAAGTTATACATACGGGCCGCAAAAAGGAGCATCTCAGGAAGATGTAAAAATCCTTGAAAAAAGGTTATCAGATTTTGCTGACTTAACGCAGGAAAAAACAGGAAAAGATTATAGAAATATTCCCGGGACAGGCGCTGCAGGTGGACTTGGTTTTGCTCTTTTAGCGTATGCAAATGCTGAATTAATACCCGGGTTCAACCTTATTGCGGAATTGTCCGGCATAGAAGAAAAAATTAAGCATACTGACCTTGTTATAACGACCGAGGGCAGGCTGGATTCCCAGACTTTGCAGGGTAAAGCTCCTTTTCGGGTGGCACAGATGGCAAGTATATACAATATCCCTGTAATAGTATTTACTGGTTCAATTGAAAGAGATTTAAAATTCGAATATCCTGCGTTTAGTATAGCAGACGGGGCGATTTCTTTAGAGGACTCAATTAAGAATGCATCCTGGCTTTTGGAAAATTTGTCAAAAAATATTGCCCGTCTTATAATTAATTTCTATGGAAAGCAAATTAGTTGAATTAATTTCAGAACAAGCTATTAAAGAGCGGATTTCAGAGATTGCTGAAAAAGTAAATGAAACCTTCGGGGACGAAGAAGTTGTTGTGGTAGCTGTGCTTGCCGGGTCTATTTTATTTGCTTCAGACCTTGTAAAAAGACTAAAAATGCCTGTTCAGCTTGAATTTGTAAGATTGTCTAGCTATGGCGAAGACACGAAATCAAGCGGCAAGGTAAAACCTGTTGATCTAACATTGCCCAGCCTTGAAGGCAAGAATGTTTTAATTGTTGAAGATATAGTAGACAGCGGTTTAACAGCAAAATTTATAATAGACTATATAAAATTACAGCATAAAGCAGCAAAAATCAGGTTTGCAACCTTGCTCGACAAAACCTGCGCCAGAAAAGAACATGTGCAGATAGATTTTAGCGGGTTTGTGGTGGATGAGAAGTTTGTTGTGGGTTATGGCATGGATTATAAGGGGTATTACAGGAACCTGCCTTATATTGGATATTTCCCGCAATAATTTTTGTAAAGTTTTATAAAAGGTGTTCATTTTTTTCTTTACAGGTTTTATACAAGTAGAAAAATGTATAAAAAATAGAAGGAAAAAATTATGAAAGTAGGTTTTTCATCACAATGGGCATTATTTGGTTCACCTAACAAGGCGAACGAAGACAAAAATTTTCGAAAAGACGCACGTGCAATTATGAAACTTTCACCCACGGGAGGATACTTTGATAGCGATGCTTATGTTAATGGTGGAAAAGGAACTATGATGAAATTAAATGTTACAAAGGAAAATGATCATAAAGTAAAAGAATTTGCTGAGCAGCATGACTTAGAGATTTTTAAACGTGGTGATTATGACTCAACTGCGTCATTTAATTTTAAGGATGATGTAAATATTTAGATATAGATTCTTTTGGTATAGATTCTTTTGGAAAATAAAATTTTTATTGTATCTTATATCTATTAATGAGCACTACTGATTTCCTTATAGCATGCATAATCCCGACCGGCGTGGGTGCCTCAATAGGAGGATTTGCCGGTGATGCAAGTCCTTATGTAAACTTGCTCTCAAAAGTGTGTCCTGTAATTACCAACACAAACGCAGTTAATGCAGCGTGTTTTTCAGGAATTAATGACAATGTGCTTTATACAGAAGGCTGGGCACTGGATGCTTTTTTTCGGGGAGAGATAGCATTTAGACCGCATAAGTATAACAAAATAGGTGTTATTTTTGATAAAGCAATACCGGAAAGTGTTTTAAATGTTCATATAAACACTATTAACGCTGTTAAATCAACTTATGGTATTAATATTATAGGCTATGACACGGTTGATAAGGCTGATGAGCTTATAAAGAAGGGTGCAGAAGCGCTTGCTGCTGTATATTATTTTGAAACACCTGATAATGATGATGAATATGCTCTTCATGGCGGAGTTGATCCTATTGGTAAGCGGGAAGCGGAGATTTCGCATGAATTAACGCAAAAGTACATGATTCCTGTTGCGCACTCGCCTGCTTTCCCTGAATCTGAGCTTTTAATAAGCAGTAAAATTGTAGATAAAAGGGCGGCAGCAGAATACATAACCCCGACTTTCCTGCCGTGCGTGTTGCTGGGGTTGTACAATGCCCCGCATTTAATAGATATAAAGCAGGCCAAGGATAGCGATGTTACTGTAAATTCAGTTAAAGCGGTTATTATGCCGTGTAATTGCCTGGACAGCCCGCCTGTCTGGGCAGCAATAGACAAAAATATTCCTGTTATGGCTGTTGAGGAAAATAAAACCGTACTTAACGCCACAGCAGAAGCGCTCGGTATAGAAGAACATGTCATAAAAGTCAAAACTTATTATGAAGCAGCAGGGCGTGTTCTTGCGTTGAAGAATGGGATTTTTGTATAAACAATGCCTTTATTATGCTATTTTTTTCCTTCTTAAAACCATACCAGTCAGTGCAAGCACTGAATAAATAATTGAAGCAGGTTCAGGCGCTGGTACAGTGCTATAGCTGAGCAATGGGTGGCAATCAGGATCGGTTGAATTTACTGAATAATATACCTGTTCCGGTAAATTCGTATATATATTTCTATCATCTGTTAATAAAGCCAATTGCAGGTAATAGTTATTATCAGAAGCAAGAATAAATTGATCGGGTGTAATTAAATTATTATTAGTTAAATTTACTTCCACAGGGTTATCATATTTATTTATCCAGTCAGTGCCAAGCAATAAACTGTTTGTTGCATTTGGATAAATTATATTTGAATAATATTGGCTACTGTTAAGATTATTTAATTTATTCTGTATTAAATTATTATTAGATATTAGATATATGCTAAGATTTTGATTATTTATAGAATATTTGGGCCATAAATATAAATTATTAAGAGAAAGTCCGGTATCCGCAAAACTATTCATATTAAAGATGAGATAACTGATTTTTACCTGAGTTTCCTCGTCAACAATTAAAGTGCTTCCTTCAGTTGCCCTGTCAGAATAATATGTTCTGTCAGTAATGTAAAAATCATATGCTGGTTGCATATATAAGCCTGCCGGCAGATTTTCTGTCCCGGAGCAGGTTAAAGGATTACAAGCAAATGCTGCCTTGGAGCTTAAGATAAATAACAGGGCAAGCATTACTAAAATGTTAATGGTTTTAAAATTAATCTGTTTTCTCATGATAATTGTCCTTATTTAAACTAAAATCTCTATTTATATAAAACTGCTAAAGAAAAAAGTTGATAAAATTTTCATTAGTATTTACAAGCTGTTACATGATTTTTTTATTTTGCAAAAAGGTTAATTCCGTATAGAATATAATGGAATGAATAAGAGGGGATTAACATGCAAGCAGGGATTGATATTAAAAGTTTATACTCAGACTACGTAAAAACGCTTGAAACATACATAATGTTCAGGATAGCTCAGCGTACAGCCGAGCTGACACCTGAATTAAAAGCTAAAAACAGGGCACCAATTAATTTAAGTATAGGCGCACCAACCCAACCACCTCCAAAGCTGGTTGTGGATGTTCTTGCAAACTGTCTTAACGAGCCTGGAATTAATACTTATTCTAATCCTAAAGGTGAGGCGTTTTTTCTGGAAGCTGTTGCAGAGCGGATGAAGAAGCGTTTTGGCGTGGAACTGGATACAAAAACAGAAATCTTTTCGCTTATTGGCTCCAAGGAAGGCCTTGCGCATATGTTCCGGTGCATCACTAATCCTGGCGATGTTATTTTGATTCCTGATCCCGGCTATGCTTCTTATCAGGAGCAAATAAAGGTTATTGGCGGGCGGGCTGTGCCTATTCCTCTTACTTATGAAAATAATTTCATGCCTGATATTGAAAAAGTGGCGCAGGGAATAGATAAAATAAAGGCAGTTGTTGTAAATTACCCGAATAACCCGCTTGGAGCAACTGCTACAAGGGATTATTTAAAGAGCGTTGTTGAGTTTTGCAAAAAAAGAAATATTTTGCTCATAAGCGACGCTGCATACGCTGATATGTTTTTTGGCGAACAGGAACCTCCTGCGAGCATACTTGAGTTTGAGGGTGCAAAAGATGTGGCAATAGAATTCCACAGTCTTAGCAAGCCATACAGTATGACCGGCTGGCGTATGGGCTGGGCTTGTGGAAATAAAGACGCTGTTGGTATTCTTGGTAAATTAAAGTCAACTGTTGATACAGGCATATTCAAAGCCCTTCAAAAAGCCGGCGCTGCAATTCTCACAAGTAAAGAAGGCGATGAATATATTGTAGAGTCCAACAAAGCTTTTCAGAAAAAGCAGGAAATACTTTTAAAAGGATTAAAAGAGCTTGGATGGGATATTGATAATTTAATTATTCCAAAAGCCACGTTTTATTTATGGCTGCCAATACCTCCAAGATACAAAACCTGTGAGGAATTCTGTAATGAGCTGCTTGAAAAATCCGGCATAGTTGTTGTGCCGGGGACCGGATTTGGTAAATATGGCGAAGGCTTTTTCAGAATATCAATAAGCCCTGGCGAGCAGGCTTTATATGACGTTATTGATAGAATGAAGCAGGATGGGTTTTATTACTCATAAATCTTAATAACATCTACCGGACATGCCTCTGCTGCGGCTCTGCAATCATCTTCATTTCCGGGGATATGTTCCGGGTGTACGTGGGCTGTGTCTGTAAGGTCAAACACATCACTGTTTATTGAAACACATGCTCCGCATGCAATACAGCCGGGAATAATTTCTACTTGCATAATTTTTTACTCCTTTACTGAAATTGGCTTTTAAATAATTATTTAGAAATTAAGTATTTATGTCATTACCTATGTTCACTATCTTAATTTATTATTTTTATGTTAAATATAAAGTAGGAGTATAAATATTTATATAAATATGAAAATAAATAATAGAAAAAGATCAAATTTTTTTAAAGCAATGTTTAAGAAATTCGGCTTTTATAAAGAGAGTGAAACTTTATATAAAGAAGAAGAATTAACACGTTATATTAATAAGATTTTTGAGCAACAGGAAAAGGAACGGATTGTAAGATGGCTTGTAAATAGCATTAGAGAGTCACTTGACCTTGATACAGTGTTGGAAAAGACTGTAGAAGAAGTAGGCAGGCTTCTTAAGGTTGATAGATGCTTGATAGCATTATTTTACAAAGAAACAGAGAAGTTTAATTTCAGAAATGAATACAGGATAAATAATGAAATAATGTCTGTGCTCGATAACTTGGAGGACGCTATTCGTAAAATTCTGGAGCCTAGGCATGAATTTATGATAAATAGTTTTCAGACAGTTGTGATAAATGATATTGAGCAGGAAAAATTAAGCCCGGAAGCGAGTAGCTTTATTAAGAAGTTCGGCATTAAATCCTACATTATTGTTCCAATTGTGGATAAAAATGAGCTTTCAGGGATTATTATAGTGCATCAGGTTAAAAATAAAAGAAAATGGGAGGATGCACACGAGGAAATCCTTAAGGACATTGGAAGCCAGATTGCAATAGCAATAAGACAGGCGATTCTTTATGCAAAAGTGCAGGAATCTACAAGATTAAAAAGTGAGTTTTTATTTAGTATGTCCCATGAATTGCGAACTCCTTTAAATGCAATAATAGGTTTTTCTGAAATGCTTCTTTGTGAGGATTACGGGCAATTAAGCGAAAAGCAGACAAAATTTATAAAAAATATATCTTTGAGCGGGGAGCATCTTTTGCGGCTGGTAAATGACATACTTGACCTCTCAAAAATAGAATCCGGGAATATGGAAATTAATTATGAAATTTTTAACATATATCAGGCAATTTGGGAAACTGTTTCTGTGCTTAATAGCCTGGCTGAGAAAAAAAATATAAATATTGAAATGGATGTGGATAATAAACTTTGTATTAATGCTGATTTAAGAAGATTTAAGCAAATAATGTACAATCTTTTAAGCAATGCTGTTAAATTTACAGAAGATAACGGAAAAGTAAAAGTAATAGCCTGTTTGGAAGAAAGCAGACTCAGGGTAGAAGTGCATGATACAGGTATAGGTATACCTGCAAAAGACAGGGACAAAATATTTAAAAATTTCAGGCAGCTTGATTCATCTTTAACCAGAAAGCAGGAAGGAACCGGGCTGGGGCTTACTTTAACCAAAAAATTTATTGAATTGCATAAGGGTATAATTGATTTTGAGTCTAAGGAAGGACAGGGCACGAAATTTTGGTTTACTCTTCCCGGCGTAGTTTCTCAAACACCTGCGTAACAAAGAAGCTAATCTATGATAAAATTTGTTTTATAAACAAGGGAGCTTTATAATGCCAGACAAAGCTATTTTAGATAAAATATTAGCCGCAATATTAAAAGTTATAGTTCCTGATAAAGTTATATTATTTGGCTCACAAGCACGAGGAACGGCACGACCGGATAGTGATTATGATATTCTCGTTATAAAGTCAGGTATTGAGAATGAAAGAAAAATAAATCAGGCGATATATAGAGTTATGGTTGATATAGATATTCCTATAGGGGTAGATGTTATTGTAAAGACTCCAGAAAATGTTGAAAAAAATAAAAAAATGACTTTTTCTGTTGTTAAAGAGGCTCTTGAGGAGGGGATTGTTATTTATGGATGATCCCTTAAAATGGCTTGAAGTAGCAAAGAGTAATCTTAAAAGAGGTGAAGATAATTCATATCTTGATTTAACTGATATAAGGCTTGAAGAATTATGTTTTGACCTTCAACAGTGTGCTGAGAAATCCCTTAAGGCCATTTTAATCAAGAATAAGATTCAATTCCCTAAAACTCATAATATCGTTGAATTACTTGTTTTAATAAAGAAAAAGTTAAAAATAACAATTCCTGATGATATTAAAGAAGCAGCTATTTTAACGGATTACGCGGTAACTACCAGATATCCCTGTGATTATAACCCTGTTTCAGAAAAAGAATATGAAGAAGCGGTTAAAATTGCCCGAAGGGTTTATATGTGGGCAAAGATGCTAGTGGAGTAGTTTAAGACAATTTTTCAAACACCTGTGTAAATTCAGGAAAAGATATATTTACCCATTGAAATTCATTGATTTGTATGGGTTTAAGTGCAATAAGTCCGGCTACATAACCGCACATGGCTATTCTGTGGTCATGGTAAGTTTCCAGAACACAGTTTCCTCTTAATTGCGTTTTTCCGTGAATTATAAATCCATCAATTGCTTCTTCAATATCTGCGCCGAGTTTTTTTAATTCTGTACAAATAGCTTTAATTCTATCGGATTCTTTATGTCTTAATTCTTCCGCTTCCCTTGCTATGGTCGTGCCTGTGGCCTGGGTTGCTGCAACAGCAATTATTGGCAGTTCATCTATAATGCCGGGAATCATGTCTTTTCCTATGTTTATGCCTTTTAAATCAGAATAGCTGACTTTTACGTCCCCGATTTCCTCGTTGCATTCTGTTCTTTTATTTAAAATTTCTATGTTAGCGTTCATTTGTTTTAATACATCAATAATGCCGGTTCTTGTGGGGTTTAAGCCAACATCCCGGACAATAATTTCAGAACCGGGGACAATACAGGCTGCAACAAGGAAAAATGCAGCAGAGGAAATATCTCCTGGAATTGAAATTGGTTTTGAATTTAGCTGTGATTTTTGGATTTGGACTTTGTTATCTTCTGTTTTAATGTTTGCTCCGAGATAACTCAAAAGCCGCTCTGTATGATCTCTTGAAGTGTAAGGTTCCTTTAATACTGTTTTTCCTTCAGCGTGTAGGCCTGCAAGCAGTATGCAGGACTTGACCTGTGCGCTTGCAACAGGTGAATTATAAATAATTCCGTTTAGTTGCGAGCCTTTAATTGTTATAGGTGCGGTTGTGTCGTTGTTTTCTGCTTTAATATCTGCGCCCATTTGTTTTAAAGGTTTGATTATTCTTGCCATGGGGCGTTTTTGGAGGCTTTCATCTCCTGTAAGCGTGCTGGTTATGCTTGATCCGGCTAGCACTCCTGACATAAGTCTTATTGTGGTGCCTGAATTTCCTGCATCAAGGATATTAGAAGGTTGTTTAAAGCCTTTTTTATTGGAAATGATAAGGTTTTTTTCTGATTGGAAATTTACTTCCACGCCGAGTTGTTGTAATACATTCAGAGTGCTTTTGCAGTCACCGCCTGATGAAAAATTATTTATTAAAATTGGTTCTTTGACGAGTGCGCTAAAAATTGCAGCCCTGTGAGAAATTGACTTATCGGGCGGGATATTTATAACGCCTTTAAGTGGTTTTGTTAAAGGGTTTACGATTTTTTTAGTTTCAGTATTCATGCCTACGTACAATCTTACAACAAAATTCATGATTGAAGTGCTGAAAAAACTAGCAATTTTTTTTAACAACTTGTTTTTATATAAATAAGAGGAAAAGGTAAATAAAGGTAAATTATACATAGGTAAGGAGGACAAGGGACATGTTTAACAGGCATTATGGTGGAATAGCACCTTTAAGTATTGGAAATTATGGAAATTATGGTGGAACTCAGAATTACATCAGGCGCACTTTAAATCCTGAAACTGGAGAAAGATTTTTAACTTTTGGAAAAAGAGATGTTGAATCAGGATATGATAAGCATATTACATTTAATAGCAATATGCGTCCAGTAGAAATGGCAGAAACATACGGCGATCAGAATACTGGAAGATGTCAGCATCAGGGCAGACATCGCGGTCCACATGGCCCACAAGATTTTAACCGTCCAGGGTTTGGCGGACCAAGAAATACTTTTGATCGCTTATGGCAAGGCATAGGTAATCGCATGAACGGAATGGATGCACTACCGATGGGGCCTATAGACCCGTACGCGATGGGTTTTGGTAATATGGGAATGCCTACATATAATATGGCACCTATAGATCAGGGTTATGGTAACACATTTATAGGCGGACGTCATGTACATAAACAGTCTACAACCGCTTCTGTTTTTAATTTTCTAACTGCTGTTGTGGCAACACGCGCAAATAGGTATTAATATTTATAAAAGACTTCAAGGGAAGGTTAGGCATATTTGGTCTAAGGTTTAATTAAACCTTAGACCCCTTTTTTAAGACCTTTTGAGAATTTTAAATATTTCCATAACGATAAGAATTGAACCGGCTAAAACAAGCGTGTAAAGCCAGTCATTAAGCCCAATAGGTTCAACATCTAACAAGTCCTGCATTATGGAGATATTCATAGAAACAATATGCAGTATCTGGGCTGCTATTATTCCTGCTATAAGCAGGATGTTATTGCTTAGAGGCACTTTAAAAGCGGATTTGTACTCTGAACGGCAGTTAAAAACATGGATATTTTCAAATAAAACCATAAGTAATAACACCATATTTCTTGCAGAGTATTCACCAATTCCCTGTGATAATAATGTAATCCAAAATATAAATGCAGTAATACCCATATTCAGACCAGACAAGAGCGTTTCTTTAATCAAAAGTTCGTTGAAGACGCCTTCCTCGGGGCTCCTCGGCGGCCTGTGCATTGCTTCTTTTTCACCTTTTTCAAAAGCAAGTCCTACTCCCTGAATTCCATTTGTGACAAGATTCAGCCATAAAAGCTGTACAGCAACAAGCGGTAATGTAGTATTGAATAGTACAGCCAGCAGAAATAGTACTATTTCTGCAGCACCGCAGGATACCAGAAGATAAACAACTTTTCTTATGTTGTCATAGGCATACCTACCCTCTTCTACTCCTGCCACAATCGATGCAAAGTTATCATCAACAACAATCATGGAGGATACATCTTTTGCAACGTCAGTGCCTGATCCCATCGCAACGCTGATATGGGCTTTTTTGAGCGCAGGGGCATCGTTCACACCGTCACCCGTAACGGCTATAAAATTCCCTGATTTTGCCAGAGCATCAACAATATACAGTTTTTGCATAGGGGCAACCCGCGCAAAAACTGTTTTATTGTTAATTATATTAACGAATTCCCTATTCTTTTCATTAATTTTAGACAGCAGTGCGCCTTCAATAACATCATTCCTTGAGCTGGCTATTCCGAGGTTTTTCCCGATTGTAAAGGCTGTTTCCGGGTGATCGCCTGTTATCATTATTACTTTTATTCCTGCCTGTTTGCATGTGTCTACAGCAGCCTTGGCTTCAGGACGTAGAGGGTCGATTAAGCCCACAAGTCCTAAGAAGTGAAGCCCTTTTATGTCCTCTTCATAATATACATGGTTGTGTTTTGAAGTGATTTCACCTTCTGCAACTGCTATTACCCTGTGGCCTGTTCTTGCCAGTGCTTGTGCCTGTTTTTCCACGCGGTTTTTATCAATTCCTGCGCAGAAGCTGGAAATCACTTCATAAGCTCCCTTGGTGGCAACTCTTATTTGTGAACCATCCCGGTAAAATTTTGCCGAGTATTTTCTGTCAGATTCAAAAGGTATTTCACTTAAAATTTCAATGCTTCCATTAACTTTATCAGGCCCCATTCCATTCTTATAACCAAGAGCCAGCAGCGCTATATCTACAGCATCTCCGTGAGTAACCCATGTGCCATCTTTTTTTGCTAAATGTGCCTCATTGCAAATAATTACACTTTTTACAAGGTCGTCAACGAATGAAAGGCTACGATGGTCTTTACAGGGAATTATTTTGCCTTCGTCATTGTATCCTTCGCCTGTTACATTAAATCTTGATCCGTCAGGCAGATACAATATTTTTACGGTCTGTTTATTTACAGTTAAAGTGCCTGTTTTATCGCTGGCAATCAGGGTACAGCTTCCTAATCCTTCAACAGCAGAGAGTTTCCTTATAATTACGTTTTTTTTAGCCATTCTGGCCATTCCTACTGACAGCGCAACAGTTAAAGCTGCGGGCAATCCCTCGGGAATGGATGAAACAGCAAGAGCTACTGCAACAAAGAAAACTTCAACTATTGAAGCTCCTCGTGAAAACTCAATAAGCGCTATTAGTGCAGAGGCTACCAGTACTACAATACTTATATAAAAGGAAAATTTTTCCATTCTTTTTATCAGGGGAGGTTTTACTTTTTCCATTGAAGTAACAGCTTTTGATATTTTTCCTATTTCAGTGTTTAAGCCTGTTTCAACAACCACTCCCGTGCCTCTTCC
>MFRL01000058.1 GCA_001784565.1 Candidatus Melainabacteria bacterium GWF2_37_15 | reverse complement strand
CGTAAATATCATTAACTACTTTAAAATAGTCAATATCAAGCAATATGCAGGAAAGCGGCAGGTTATAACGCTTTGCTCTTGCCAGTTCTTCGTCAAGCCTTTGATGCAGGCAGTTTCTGTTATATAAGCCAGTCAGTTCATCTGTTGTAGAAACTATTCTGATCTGGTCTTTTATTTCTTTAATTTTTAAAAGGTTTGCTATACGCACCATAAGTTCTGAGTTATTTACAGGATTAAGAATATAATCATAGGTTTCTGCTCTGATCATAATGTTTTCAAAAATTTCATCGCTTACAACCAGTAAAGGAACGCCAATTTTATTCCTTATAAGAATATCTTCGTTAACCTGACGTGCATTATCCAGGATAATAAGATCAGGATTTAATGATTCAGCGTTTTTAATTTCGTCCGGCAGTTTAACCTGGACTGAATAGTGTTCTCCTTTAAGAATCTGTGATTCTAGTTTTGATTTTTTGTCCTGATTGTAGATTATAATATTCTTTTTCATAATTCACCCATACACTTACTAAGCTATATTAAATTATTTTAATCTATTTTTTACATAACGTGAATAGTTATCTTAAATTAAATACATAGCGATGGATAAATTTAAATTTAAACATTAAATTTTGTAAATGTTGTTTTACTAAATTATCACAATAATTTTTCAGGAGTTTTATAATGTTGTTGGATAATTTAAAAAAGGAGAGAAAAATGAATATTTCACCAGCCACGCGTGCAATGAAGGTAATAGTGCCAACAGGTATAAAGCCTAGAGAGGCAGCAAAATTTGTTGCAAATTCAATTATTAGTGGTAAAAAGCATGGAATACCTCCAGAAATAACTGCAGATATAATTATAGATTTACATCGTGGAACCGGAAAGCATGCAGCCAGTTTTAGCAAATACATGTAATAACTGTTAATTAATTCTTGTTATAGGGCAGCCGCAGGCCGCCCTATTCAATTTCTTACAAATCCAGCGGAGGCAACACGGTCTCGTGAGCAATGAGAATTTTCCTTACCAACGCCCTTTTAATAGTAAACATTCCTGAGGACGTCTCAATTTTTAGGTAATCTTTTCCAAGATATTTTACATGACCTGCATGGCGTTTAGTCATTACAATTCCTGTCTCTACAATATCTCGTGGAGAGTAAATATTTACTTCCCGTATAACGGTTTTTTCTCCATGGTCTGTATCAATTTTTATTACGCTATCAAGTATGGTTTGTATATGGCCTTCAATTTTTTCTCCTGATTCCAGAATAATCAGGTCATTTCTTGGCAATTCCATACTTGTGCCAAGCCAGAGGTTAACTATTGTAACAACAAAAAGTAATTTCGAGATCATTATACGTTATCTTCCAGGAATGTTATTATTTTTACTGATATTTGTTTTTTTGTTTCTTCAGAAGAATGCCTTAAAAGCTCCATAAATATTTTACAAACTTCATCAAAGTCATACCATCTGCGTTTTCTTTGTTCTGTCATCACCTTTTCATAGATATCATCAGGAAGCTGGGCGATAATTTCATCCATTAAGAAAGCTGCAACGCGGTGTTGTCTTACTATAGCAGTATTTTCAAGAATGCTTACACATTTTGAAACAATGGGGTCTTTGTCATACCATCTCTGGTAAGTTTTTAATTCTTCTATCATTACACTATGGTACACTTTTTTTAAAAGCAGGTAAATATATATTTAATTTAAGAACAGGGTGTGGCCGGCGTAGCCTAATGTCGTCAACTTAAGAAAAAAATTAAAAAGTTGTACTATTTTTTGTCAGTAGGCTATGGCGTTGTAGTCGTTAATTTTTAAATATCCAAGTTGCCCTTGGCGTTAAAGTAGTTTCCCCCTTAAAATTAACTTATACGTCAAAGCTAACCTGAAAGGAAAACAAAAAATGTGTCCTGCGCCGCTTCCCCTCGAATTATATGTTAATATTATTCTGATATGTATCTTGTTGAATTCATAATAAAAAAAATCAGGAACTTAAAAAGAAAAAATAAAGCTGTTTATAATCCTGTGCAGGAAGAAGAAATAAACAGTGACTGTGAAGGCCATGTTTACCTTCCTATTGACAGCACAAAGGAAATTCTTGCTTGCAAAAACTGCGGGCATATAATAAAAAGCCCGAAAGCATGAGCCTTCGGGTTATTATGAGACGGTAGGTAGGATATAATTAAAGATAATTTAATAAAGACGGCTTAATTATTTGTGCGCCAACCTGTAAAGAAGCTTGCAGGGCCGCTTCCTGAAACTTAAGGTCAGAGATGGCTTTCGCATAGTCAATATCCTGTGCGCCAGATTTTATATCGGTCACGGAAATTTTATCATCCTTGTGCAGTCTTTCCGTAATGTCCAGCCTCGCCAGCAAGCTTCCAAGGGTTGCCTGACTGGTTAAAAGCGTCTGTAAGTCATTGTCTAAGGTTGCCATTTCCTGTCTTATAATATCTTTGTCCGGTGTAGATGATTCCATTTGCTCTTTTATTTTAGACAAAGTGGCAATTAATCCATCTCCCACAGCTTGTAAATCAGTGGGATCATCGTCTGCATCGTGGTCCCACTTATAATATTGCCCGAAAATATCTTCACCACAAAGATTTACTGTTATAGTGACACCCTCTGCAATTTCTATTTCTCTTTCATGGCTGCCGCTTGCAGAACCTCCGTAGTAAATTCCTTCTCCATCATCAACTGTTGTTGGCGGGTCTGTATAAGGAGCTGAATTGGTTTCCTTTCCCCCAAAAATATAAGTGGTGCCATATTTTGTATTTCCAAGGTCTTTTATTTGCTGGATTATCTGTTCTATTTGTTCTGCCATCATATTTAATTCTTCTGTACCTGAGGTGGCATTTAATGCCTGGATAGTTAATTCTCTTGCCTCATGCACAGAATCCAGAGATGTTAATAATGCTCTATCTGCTGTTTCTATCTCTAATTTGGCTGTTTCAATGTTTTTAATATAATTCTCAATTTTCCCCAGGGTTGAATTAGAAGAAAGAACAGTTATAGCGGATAAAACATCTTCAGAAGGCCTTTCAAACTTGGTTCCTGAGGCTATTTGCCTTTGCAGGTCTATTAAAGTTGTTCTGTTGGTAAAAAGGTTATTCAGGACATTTTCATTAATGTAATTATTTGTAATTCTTTGATACATAAATTTTTACCCCATCATTGCCAGTATAGTTTTTATATTGTCATTAACAGCACTAAAAACCCTTGCGGATGCTTCATAAGAACGCTGGAATCTAATAAGGTCAGCCATTTCCTCGTCAAGGTTAACGCCTATAACAGATTCCCTTTTCATTTTTAATTGCTGTGAAATATTTTCTTTAATCTCGTAATTTGTACTTATTCTGTTTGCCTTGCTGCCTACATCGCTCACCATATTTATTAAGTATTGGTCTGTAGTAGCGCCTCCGAGTCCGGCAATTACACTGTTTCTTGCCTGTGACATAAGAAGTGCGTTAGCTCCATCACCTGTTTCCTCTATTCCGGCAGTAGCAGATGCTGCTGATATTTGGTAAGGATCATCAGCTATAGCATCATTAATACAGATAAGTTTTGCAAATCCGGCAGCAGTAGCAGGGATAGTGCCAGCAGTTGCATCATCTACGAAAAAGTAAGGCGGTGTTTCAATAGGAACGGTTAGTATATCATCACCATTTGTTAATTCATAAATTCCACTTCCGGCAGGGTTCTCCACCATATACTGCCCGCTTATTTGTAAATTATTAATTGTATTTGCAAGTTCATAAGCTAAAGTATCGAGGTTGTCCATAACGGACTTTATTGTAAGTTCATTGGCCTCTGAACCTCCCATTTCCAGAACAGCTCCTAATTGCCCTGAAGAAACCAGAGAATAAGCATCTGCAACCAGAACTCCTCCTGTGGGATTTTCTATTTGTAAGGTTGCAGGATTATCTATATCTCCTGATGTCACACTAAAAAAGCCTGTTTGGGTTTTCCCGCTAACAAGGAGGGTATTTCCAAGCGAAATGGTTACTGATCCATTGATTTCCTGTTTAATATCTGCTGGAATGTATTGTGAAATTTCGTCCAGAAGGGTATCTCTGTTGTCCAGAAGGAAGTTTGGCGATGTCCCTTCTGCTGTGGCAAGAATTATGGAGTTATTTAAATCAGCTATAGAGTTTAATTTATCATTTAAATCATCTGAAATAATTTTTACTTTACTGCCATCCAGGGTGTCAGGCTGGGTATAATCCCCTACAAGATTGGTTCTTTGGTTTTCGAGCTGGCTATAAATAGAATTAAATTTAGTCGATAATTCTACAGCTTTTTGAATAACGTTATTTCTCAGCACAAAATCATTAGCATTTGCTGAAAGTTGGCTTAATGATAGGTATAGTTCGTTTAAAGAGCTGCCTATCCCGGTATTATCGAGTTCATTTGTTATATCTTCTATAAGATCGGCATTTTCGCTTAATTCCTGATAATAAGATAAACTAGATTTTTCTTCCCGATAGTAATTATCTAAAAACAAGTCCCTGTTTCTTGTTATTGCGTCAATAACAGCACCCATAGAATCCTGGGCAGCATTTTGAGGAATGGTTGATATATTTCCGCTGGTTAGCTGTGATATTTCTGCTCTTTGTTTGCTATAGCCCGGAGTGTTAATATTGGCGATATTGTTATTGATTATGTCCATCACGGCCTGGTTTAGTGACAGGGATCGCTGGGCATTGTATATTCCAAATAGTGTTGACATCCTAACCTCCGGTCTTTGTTAAATCTTAATTAAGCTTCATGTACTATTGAGCTTATTATTCCAATATTTTCATCTTTATTAATCTTGCCTTTGCTGTTATAAGAAGAGCTTTCTGGCACAAGGACTTTTGTAATGGATAAAATAGAGCCTTCTATTACTTTAAGAGCGTGTTTTAACAGCTCGGCATTAATAGTATTTTGGTTTTCAATTTTAGTTAATTTCTTTTTAAGTTTTTCCTTTAAAGTTTTTATGTGTAAAGGAGGGTTATCGGGGTATATTTCTTTTCTTTTTTCTTCAAGCTTTATTATTGCTTCGTTATATTTTTCAAGTTCAATATCAGTTTTTATAAGGCCTTCGAGGTCTCCTTTTACGAGGCAGTTCTTTTTTTCTGTAATATATTTTTCAAGTTCTGAGCAGGCTGTTATTTCCTGTTCAAGAATTTGTTCAAGTTCCAGTATTTCTTTTCTCATCCCCGTATTCTCCCCGTTTTATTTTTTATGCGCTGTAATCCGCAAAAAGGCTTGTTCCGTATTTTAGTGCGTATTGAATGTCTTCGTCATCTATGTCTGTTATGTTGTTTGATTGTGCAAAGTTTTTTAGTTCCTGAATGTTCTTATAATCCGTCATGTTGAGAGGTGACTTTAGCTTAATTGAAGAATCTTTCTCAACTGTAGGAGATCCTTCGCTGCGCTCAGGATGACGCCTTACAGGCGTGTTCTGAACTTTTACCGCCTGTAAATACCTTAGTTGTGAACCTATGCTGCTTATTGCCATTTATACTTTAACCTTTCCTACACAAGATCTTTCATCTGTTCATAAATTTGCTTTGCAATACCAAATGAGGTCGTGGAACTTGAAGAAATATCCTTTGCCATTTCATCAAAAAACATTGATCTGAATATTTCTTCGCCTTTTCCGCCATGAAACGATTCGTCTTTTTCAATCGTTGCATCAAGCGCCTTAAAAAGCTGGTTAATAAATACAGCCTCAAACTGACATGCTGCATCCATTAACTCTTTGTCTTTTTTTCCTGTAATATTTATTTGTGTTTCCTGTAATCCTGCGGTTCCTATCATGTTAAATTATCTCCAGAGTCGCTTGTAAGCTTCCTGCTGCTTTAAGAGCCTGAAGTATGGATATTAAATCATAAGGAGTAACGCCGATAGAGTTTAAGGCCCTTACCAGTTCACTGAGATTTGCATTTGCAGGAACTTCTACAAGTTTCCCTTCTTCTTTGGTAACTACGATTTCCGAATTTGAAAAGCCCATTGTTTGTCCCACAGAAGCCAGGTCTCCTGGCTGGGAAACTTCGTTTGTTGTTGTTACAGTAACGCTTAAGTTTCCGTGGGCTACAGCGGCTGGTAACAGTTTTACATCACTGCCTATAACTATGGTTCCTGTTCTTTCATTAATTATTACTTTTGCTACAGAGTCAGCACTTTGAAGAGTCATATTTTCAAGTATTGAAATAAACCTGATCCTGTCATCATCAAAGTTCTGGGGAATTTCAACTCTTATTGTGCTGCTGTCAATTGCTTTTGCTGAAGCAAGGGAACTATTTACCACTTCTGCAACCCGGGCTGCCATTGTAAAATCCGACTTGTTAAGCACCAGTTTAAGTCCTGTTTCATCTCCAATGTCAGATAATATATCTCTTTCAATAATTGCGCCGTTTGGAATCCTTCCTGAAGTAACAATACTTGTTCTTACAGAGCTGCCTCCTGCGCTGGCGCTTGTGCCGCCTACGCTTACCGGGCCCTGGGCAACAGCAATAACTTCTCCGTTGGGAGCAAGTAACTGTGTCTGGATAAGAACGCCTCCTTCAAGACTAGAAGAGTCTGCAAGAGAAGAAACAGTAACATCAATTCTGTCTCCGCTTCTTGCAAAAGCTGGCGCCATTGCTGTTAAAATTACGGCTGCGGTATTGCCTTTTTTAATATCGTTAGGTGTATCTATAACAGTGCCAAGATTTTTTAAAAGAGCAACGTTAGTAATCTGCGTTGATCTGCTGTTATCACCTGTTCCCGGCAGGCCAACCACTATTCCATAGCCGACAAGCTGGTTTTCTCTTATGCCGTCAATATGAGTAACGTCCTTTATTCTTACTTTATTTGCAAATGCCGGTTGACACAGCATTATAAGCGTCAAAACCAGTATTGTTTTTTTCATTCTATTCATATAATAAACCGTCTCCTTTAGAATAAATGAGTAAATATCCTTGTCATTATGCTTTCCCCGTCGTGTCTTGATAATGTTCCGTTTCCTACCATTGCTAGTTGAAGGTTTGCAATATACTGTGACTGGACAGTTCCTGTATTTGTAATAAATCTTGGATCAACTATTCCGCTCAGGATGATCTGTGTTTTTTCTCCTGAATTTATTGCAACTTTTTTGCCCTGTATTACAAGGTTTCCGTTAGGTAAAACCTGTACAACCTGAGCTGTTATTGTATCCTGTACTTTTAAAGTTTTTTGAACGTTGGCTGTATTTTTTGTTTCGTTTCCTCCTCCAAAACCGTCAATATTAGGAATATCTGTTCTTATATTTTTTCTGTCACTGCTAAAAATATCGTTTAGTATAGAAGAAAAATTGTCTTCTATTGAAGAATCACTTTTTACGTTTAATTGAAGATCATTTGATACAGTTGCGTTTTCATCTATTACCACTGTTATTACATCGCCAATAGTTTTTGCTCTTACAGTACTGAAAAGCGATTTAGGCTGGATTTTATAAACAGATTCTGATGCATTTGCCTGGAAGAGTGATTCTGCCATTGTGCTGCTGCTTATTAGCGTTAATAAAATAAAATATATTATTTTTTTCATTCTCCCCGTTTGCTCCTAAATGTTTACCAAAACAATATTTTCACCTATTATTTTTCCAACGTAGCTTTTTCCGTATGCTTTATTTTTTACTTTTATGTAATCCCCTATTTTTCCTTCAT
The DNA here is from genome assembly GCA_001784565.1 of Candidatus Melainabacteria bacterium GWF2_37_15. Lineage (GTDB taxonomy): Bacteria > Cyanobacteriota > Vampirovibrionia > Gastranaerophilales > UBA9971 > GWF2-37-15. The sequence continues at coordinate 22,115 of MFRL01000058.1, read as the reverse complement.
CAACAGCAATTGCCGGGACTGTTATTGATACAAGGGGTGTCCTGAATATTAAGGAAACCGGGCTGTCTTTTACTATTGTAGGAACTTCTTGAATATAATTTAGATTTATAATTTCTCCTGGTTTAATATTTTTTCTTGCCATATAGTTAGCGGGTTCAAAATTTTTTCTTGCCGCTTCATTAGGCATCGATGAAATGTTTTTTTCTTCCAGTTTTAAATTTTTTAATGTTTCGCCTCTTTTTATCCAGTTTTGTGCCACCCATACCTTGTCGTAAATTTTAATTTCAACCCTTGCCCCAAAGGTTTTAACTTTTACGTTATTTACGAAGACATTCACTTTTAGAATCGTTGAGCTAATGTTTTGTAAATTTGTTTCTGTTTTAATTTCTATATTTCCATCAGGCAGTTCTATGGTCTGGTAAGGTAAAGCTAGTACGTCTACCTCTACTTTTCCGTTATGTTCCTTTTGTATCTGTGCAGTAATATCTTTTTTTATTTGCTGGGAAACAAATTGGGCATCCAGAATAGCACTGTTTGCTTTTGCTGTAGAACAAAAAGCTAATATTACCGCTAAAATTGTCATTTTATTAAATATCATTAACTCATCCTGTTAAGAATTCTAAGTATCTCGTCTGAAGATTTGATTAGTTTTGAGTTTGCTTCAAAAGCGCGTTCTGCCTGAATAAGGTTTATAAGTTCCTCAACCACCTGTACATTTGAACCTTCAATAAATCCCTGCTGGAGTGTGCCAAAGCCTTCCTGTCCTGGAGTTCCTTCTGTTGCTTTGCCGGAAGCTGCAGTTTCTACATAGAGGTTTTTGCCTATTGATGACAAACCTGCGGGGTTTGCAAATTTTGCTAAGGTTAAAGAACCCAGCTCTGTTTGATCAGAATTTCCGGCGGTTCTATAGGAAATTTTTCCGTCCGGCGTTATGGTTATATCGAGGGCATCGGAAGGAATGGACATTTGAGGCTGTATTATAAAGCCATCGCTGGTTGTAAGTTGTCCGTTTGCGTCCATTTTTAAAGAACCATCTCTTGTATATCCGATTGAACCATCATCCATTAGAACCTGAAAAAAGCCGTCGCCTTCTATGGCCATATCCAGCTTGCCGCCTGTAGATTTGAAAGCTCCTTCGCTAAATTCTTTTACCGTAGCAGATGTTTTTGTCCCTAGGCCTACCTGTATTCCGACAGGCTGCACTGTTCCCTGGAATATTTGTGCGCCGGAAGCTTTTATAGTCTGTGAAAGTAAATCCTGAAATTCTGCTCGAGATTTTTTATATCCTGTGGTGTTAACGTTTGCCAGGTTGTTGGATATTACGTCTATATTTAATTGTTGGGCCAGCATTCCTGTTGCAGCTGTTGTTAAAGACCTTAACATGTTTTCCCTCCTGTTTATAAATTATTGCATTACTCTTCCCACATCATTAACAGCTTTTCTAAGAGTGGAATCAGTGCTATATATAACTTTTGAAAGTGTTTCATAGGTTCTTGATCCGCTAATTGAGTTAATCATGCTTTCAATTACATTTGCGTTTGAAGTTTCAAGATAACCTTGACTTACTTTATATTTTTCCATTTCCATAGGTTTATTATTTTCATCAATATTTTCCAAAAGAGTGTTTCCTTTTGCTTTTAACTTAGAAACATCTTCAAAATTAACAACCTTAAGTTTGCCTACTTCATTATTTTTTACCATTATTCGCCCGTCTTCTGTAATAACCAGGTCTTTTGTGCTGCTGTTGCTTAGGTCTATGTTTATTTTCTGTCCGCCTTCCCCAACAACAGAATCTCCTTGCCTTGTTACCAGGTCACCGTTTTCATTAACTGAAAAGCCTCCATTTCTGGTATAGCATTCTTCGTTTGCTTTGGTTTTGACAACAAAAAACCCTTCACCGTTTAAAGCTACATCCAGTTTTCCTTCAGTTTTACGAAGAGCGCCCTGGGTAAAATCTAGCTGGGTATTATCCAGCATGCTGCCTATGCTTAAGGTTCCTATCATGTTTTTTTCTGTTGAATTAGTATCTTTAACAGTAAATTCATGTATGTCTTTAAATGTAGGAATTAATTGTTTAAAGCCAGGAGTATTAACGTTTGCAAGGTTGTTTGCAATAATATCGTTAAGGTCAATTACACTGGCCATTCCTGAAGCTGCTATTTCTATGCCTCTAAACATTTAAAGTCCTTTCTGTATTTCCAGCACTTTTTTTACGTAATTACGGGTTTCCTGGTAAGGAGGGATTCCTCCATATTTATTCACGCTTCCCGGGCCGGCATTATATGCAGCAAGCCCAAGTTCAACTGAATTATACTTGTTTATCAGGTTTTTTAAGTATTTTGTCCCACCGGAGATGTTTTGTTCCGGGTCGAACGCATTTTCTACTCCCAGGCTTTTGGCAGTGGAAGGCATTAATTGCATTAAACCCTGAGCGCCTACTGGAGAAACCGCATTTTTATTGTAATTTGACTCTGCTTTTATAACGGCTTTAACAAGGTTTTCATCAAGATCATTTTTATCTGAATATTTTTCAATTATTTGATCCAGCTCTGGCAGGTTTATGTCGTTATCGTTTGTTTGGTTATTGTCCTGCATTTTTTCATTCAATACGCTGTCAAAAGATTGAGTATCTTTGTTATCTACGCCTAAAAGTGAGTCAAAACCACGCTCAATCTGACTTACTCTGGTTTCAATTTCTCTCATACGAGATAATATTATGTCAACACCTGATATTTCCATCCTACCCAAATCTTATTTACTTGTATTAATATGTATATAAATACTTACACGTTAATATTAAAATTACACCATACAGAGGGTATTATCATCCTTCACCAGATGTATATACAGGTTTAAATACAGATTTAAATATAGATCCAGAGGTTAATTTTAAATTGTTGCATTACCCACTTGCAACTTTCCCACCCTATGTTATAATAAAATAAAAAGAGGTATTATATGGTTATAGAAAGAAAAAAACTAAAGGTGGATTCACGGGGCAGAATAAGCATAAAGCAATTGACTTCCGGTGAAGTTACTTCGTTTAGGGCAAAAAAGGAAAAAGATGGAACTATAATTTTAAAACCAGTTGTAGATATTGAAATTCATCCTGAGGAAAGGTGGCTGTATCAAAATCATGAGGCATTGGCAAGTGTAAAAAGAGGATTGGAAGACTCTGCGGCTGGCAGAATAAAAAAGCTGGATAATTTCTTTGATGATATAGAGGACGAGGAAGACGGAAAATAAATGGCTTATATAATTAACTATACTGATGAAGCTGAAAACGACCTCATAAGCTTAAAGAAACAGGGACGCTTTGATAAATTAAAAAAAATAAAAATGGCGGTAAAAAAGTTAATTAATGACCCCCGACATCCGGGTTTACATACACATAAGTATGTTTCATTAAGGCATCAGGAAACCAAAGAAATTTTTCAATCATATGTGGAAAATAATACTCCAGGAGCTTTTAGAATATTTTGGCATTATGGACCTGGGAAAAAAGAAATTACAATTTTTGCTATAACGCCGCATCCATAAAATTTAATTGAAGTGTAGAATTTATGAACAAAGAAAACAAATCTTCCTTAAACGAAAGAATAAGCCTGATAGCCAGCCATATGTATAAACAGCATAAGGAATACACAGAAGCAGCTGAAAATACAAAAAAAGTTTTTGAAAAACTTCTTCGGGACCTTGAAGCAATTGCCAGTGAACTTCAACAGAGCTTTGTAAAGCGAAATTTGAGTGCCACCAGTGTAAATTGCCAGATTGATTCTGACAGGTCAGTCGGTATTATAAATATTCTGTGGAACAGTATAAGCTTTACAACCAGAGGCAACACAAAGCCCCAGGCTTTATATAGGGAAGGAAATTCTCCTCTTTTTGCCGGTAGGATACTCGCGCTTAATGGAAACTTTTATGATGCTTCTCTTGATATACAGGATCAGGAATACCCTGATATTTTAGAATGCGAGATCGCTTCCTTATTTGTTCCTGCTGATACAACAGCTCATGCAATCTTAAAGGTAAGGCATATGGGAAATGAGGAATTTCCCTTGAATCAGACAGATGCTCCAAAAGAATTTCTTATGCGTTCCATAGAAATTTTATGCGGAGGAGGGATTTTTCATGAAGAATTTAATTCTGATGAAGAAGAAATTTAAAATAAGTGATAATATATTTTTATAGGATATTTTGATTTTGGAGAGGATAATTTTTAATATGAAAAATAGTTTAAAACTAACGGCTGTAATACTTTTTTCAATATTTACAGTTAATTCCGCACCATCGCAGAATGCTATGGAAGTTAAACCCATTGAACTTGTTAATAATCCTGCAGTATATTTAAATAAAGATGTTAAAATGTCTGCTCAGTTTGATAAATTTTCTACTCTTGGCCTGGATTATAAAAAGGCATTCAGGGATTCCAAAGATTATATTTCTGTTCTTATTAAAAGGCCAGATGTAAATAAAGAATACACTATACCTCTTTCAGAGTTAAAACTTATTTTAAAAAGAGAAGCAGCAGAAAAACTTCTTGATATAGAAAGCGGTGATCGAGTACAAATAGTTGGAAAAGTTTTTTCAACAGCTTTAAATGATCCGTGGGTTGATGTAACTGAATTAAAAAATCTTGATCCTGATAAAAAGAAGGATTTGGATGAAGATACAGACCTTTAGAGAACAAAAATAAAAATTTTTAAGGAAACCCTTTATTTAAAGCTGGATTTTTACGGAAAATTTTTTACAATTTATTAATATGCGAAAATTTCCTGTAAAAATCTTTATACTTTTCTTTTTTATAACCAGCCTCACCTTTAATGTGTATGCTGCTGACTTTAATGTCAGGATAACAAGGGAAGAGTTTGCGGATTTCTATGGGGTTCTAATTATTGAAGAAGAGTATAAAGATCTGCCTATGGATGATATTTTTTCATCCAGCTTTGATCCCATAACCGGGAAATTAAAAAAAGATGAAATTTTTTCAGTGAGGAGCCCTTATTTTGATCCGGATATATTTAAGCGCCAGAAAAAAGAAAAGCTGCAAATAACAGAAGAGAATACCGAAGAGCAGGAATTTAAAAATGTTTACAACGTGAAGCTGTCAACAAAACCCGTAGTACAAAAAAACAGCTTTAAGGAAAAACTGTTGGCAGCAAATAACCTTATAAAAGTCGGCAAACCCGCTGACCTTTCAGAACTTGAAAAAGAGGCAGGCAACAACCCTGTAAATATTTCAAACATTGCAAAATTATATATAAAAACAGGTAATGAGCAGAAAGCGCTTGAGCTTTTGCAGCAGGCAAAAGAACTTGCTCCTGATGATTATAAAATTTTATACACATACGGTGTTACTTTGTACAAAAATGGCCAGATAGATCTCGCTGAAAGCAATTTAGTAAAAATTACGCAGGTAAAGCCGGACTTTATGTATGCTCATTACAACCTTGGAAATATTTACTATAAGAAAAAAGAATACAAAAATGCTCTAGATTCATTTAAAAAAGCCATGGAGCTAGCTCCTGACAATGCGGATATTTACTTTAACCTGGCAATAGCACTTGAAATGCTTGGGCATAAAGACCTTGCCATCAAGTTTTATTCCAAATGCCTGGAATTAAAGCCAGATGATAATGAAGCTTATAAATCATTGCAGCGGCTAAAGCATTTATGATATTATTTACCTGAATCCGGAGGGGTGGGATATGAATTATTTAATATTAATTGGTTGTGTGGTCGTGGCTTATCTTATAGGGTCTTTTCCTACAGGCTATATACTTGTAAAAGGAAGTAAAGGTCTGGATATAAGAGAAATCGGAAGCGGAAGCACCGGGGCAACTAACGTAAAAAGAGTTATGGGAACAGGCTGGTATGTGTTTGTTATGCTTTTTGACGGGCTTAAAGGGCTTTTCCCTGTTTTTGCCTCAAAGCTTATTGATGATCAGTTATTACCTGTTCTGGTTGCTGTTGCTGTTATTTTAGGTCATAGCAAGTCTATATTTCTTAATTTTACCGGTGGAAAATCAGTGGCATCCGGCATTGGCGCAATTCTGGGTTTAAGTTGGCCTGTAGGATTTTTGACCATTGGAATCTGGGTGCTTATGACTTATTTTACAAAAATAGTTTCCATAAGTTCGATAACTGTTGTTTTACTTACTCCAATCTGGATGTATGTGTTTAAACAGCCGTTAAGCTATATTGTTTTTTGTATTATAGGTGCTGTTTATATTGTATATTTGCACAGGGACAATATAAAAAGACTTTTTAGCGGGAACGAAAACAAGATAAGGCAATAAATTTTGTCTAGCGCTTTTTCCGTTCTATAATTTGATCAATTTTTTCATTCATTTTTTCCCGCATAAGTTTAACTTCTTTTTCAATTTGCTCATGAATGCCTGCTACATAAGGAGCTGGGTTCTTTACTTCTGATTCAGTGCCTGTTTTGAATACTACCACCTGTTTTGCGGCGATTTTTGCTTTTAATATTTCGATTTTTCTCTCTGCTTCTGCAACTATTAATAAAACTTCCTTGCATTCCATAGTAGTAAAATTAAGCTCTCTTAATGATTCCATTACCTGGTCTTTTAGCTCACTTCTTTTTGCCATGATATTTTCATAAGATTCAGGATCACCGAATATTAATTTTTTAAGTTTTTTAATGTATTTAATCATAATATTAGTTTATCAGAATTTTTGCTAAAATAATTAATATGAAGATAACTTTTATACATCCGCCGCAATGGATTCCTTTAAATCCTTATTTTTCAAGTGTTTCTCTGGTTAGCCAGCTAAAAGGGTACGGATATGATGTAAAAGTCAGGGATATAAACGCAGAATTTTATAATCATATTCTTACAAAAGAGTATCTGGTCAATGCTATAAACAAAGCTTTCAATATGCAGGAACCTCTTTTGGAAGAAATTTTAAAGGAATTTATGCCTGATAAAAAACAGGATGATTATTCAAGGGATATGCAAAGAAAAATTTTAAAATATTCCAAAATAAAAGAATTTAAAGGCCCAAGGTTTTCAGAAGCGCAAAGAATTCCAGAAATTATTCAGGAAGCTGTCGCTATAATGAAATGCAAAGAAAGATTTTTTCAGCCTGAATTATTGATAGAAGCGATGAATGATATAGATGTGGGCCTTGAATTAGCAGCTTTGCCGTATTTTCCCACAAGGCTAGAGCTGCATGATTATTATACACAGTTCTTCAGGCTTACGATGGATAGCATAAAAGAATGCTGCTTTGATAAATCCACAAATATGTTTTATGAATTTTATGATGGAATTGTGCCTTCTCTTCTTGAAGACAGCCCTGATATGATAGCTATTTCAATTAATTCATCAACTCAAATAGTACCGGGGCTTACTCTTGCTATGTTGCTTAAAGAAAAAACCAGCGCTCATATTAATATTGGGGGAAATTTCTTTGGAAGAGTTGTTGATGCTTTAGTTAAAACGCCTGAATTTTTCGAACTTTTTGCTGATTCAGTAGTTATAGAAGAAGGTGAAAAACCAATGGTTGAACTGGCAAGGTTTGTTGAAGGCAAACTTGATAAAACCGAAGTTCCTAACCTTATTTATCCTGAGGACGGCGCTATAAAAGCAAACCTTAAATGCCACCCCCTCCTGTTAAATGAAATGCAGCCGCAAACGCTTGACGGGTTTCCTTTGGATCTGTATTTTACGCCGCATATTGTCCTTTCTGCAATGACCAGCCGTGGATGTTACTGGAAAAAATGTACTTTTTGCGATCATGACTTCGGACAATACTATTGTATTAAAGATTTAGACAGATTAATCGATGAAATGAAGTTTATGAAGGAAAAATATGGAATATTTCATTATGAATTTATTGATGAATCTGTAAGTCCTTCTTATCTTAGACAGATGTCTCAAAGAATCATTGATGAGGGGATGGAAGTGTACTGGTTTAATAATGCCAGGACAGAAGACGAATTTACCCCTGATATTTTGAAATTAGCTGGAAAAGCAGGGCTCAGGATGGCATTATGGGGTATAGAAACCGGTTCAGAAAGAATTTTTAATCTTATTAATAAAGGCGTGGATTTTAATAACAGGTTAAAAATACTAAAAAATAGCATTGAGTCAGGTATATGGAATTTTGCGTTTATATTTTTTGGCTTCCCTACTGAAACCCGGGAAGAAGGGATGGCTACGATAGACTTAGTTTGTAATAATACGGATATTATTTGTTCGTATGGCAGAAGTGTGTTTACTTTAGGCAAGCATACAAGGCTCAGGGATGATCCTGAAAAGTTCTGTATAACCAAAATTTTTGAGAATGATGAAGAATTCTCGCCGAGTTACAACTTTGCAACTTCTGAAGGGATGTCTCCTGAAGAAATAAGGTGGATGGCTGATTTGTGCAGTCAAAAATGCAATGAGGCTTATAATAACCCTTTGTGGATGTTTTTAAGGTATAGAGAAATTATTTTTCTTTACGCAGCAAAGTACGGAGCAAAAGAACTGCAGGCTTGCAAAGTAGCCAGGTAGTCTTTCTCATAATATTTAATAAATATTTAATGAAAACCCTGTCAATACTTAAAAGAAAAACGTTTTTACAAGTATATATATCCTGTATATGCTTATATAACATTTTATGGAGAATGTCATGAAAAAAAATTGTCTGGAAAAAAAGGAGATTAAATTAAAAAGTGTTATTAAAATTTATGATTCTAATGGCAATGGAAGATTTGACTGCAACGGAAATGGAAGATACGACAATAATGGAAATGGAAAAAACCGCACTTAAAAAAAGCGCGGTTTTTTATTTAAAGCTAAAGCAAATTATAAAAGGAGAATAATATGGTCACAGCTCTTAACAATTCAATAGAACTAAAAAAACTACAGGGGACACAGCAAGCACAAACTACAACGAATACCGCCCAAACAGACGAACTAGGCCTTAAGTTTATCGGAAAAGGCGAAGAAGGAAAAGCACAAAATACAGAAGTGTTTAATAATCTGGATCCTGAGGCACAGAAAATAATTCAGGAAACAATTGGCAATGAAGAATTTTTAGACCCCAAGAAAATAGCAGAGGCATTAAAAGCTGGTGGTTACAATGCTTCAACCGGAAAAGATGGCGAAACTTTTCTTGAAATTAAAGGAAAAGACGGAAAAACCTTTAGAATCTGGGATATCGGCAGTGATGGCGGAATCGGAACCCAGGATATTTCATTTAACGGAGCATTAGAAGGTGTTAAAAATGATATAAAAACTAAGGCTGCCGGAAATGACAAGACTGCTGCAGCTGCTCCGACTACGGGAAATAATGGAATAAAAGTTGAGCAGGTCGGCGGTGGAGAAAAGAGCGAAAGCAAGTCGCCTGATGATGTTAATACTGGAGTTGATATTCCTGAATTAGTTAAGGAAAATAACGGCGATGGCAGTTTAATAAGATCTTTATTAAGAAACATTCTGGCTTCTTCAGGATTGACCGATGTTATAAAACTTGAAGAAAAGATTGATGAACTTTTAAGCGGACAAAAGCTGGTATAAAAAGGATTAATATCTTACCAGAACCCCGATACCTTCATATTGCTCAAGTTCTTCTGCTGCTTCACCTTTTACAAGCTCTACTTTTCCGCCTTTTTTAAAAACAAGCCTGATTACTTCTTCAGTTAAATCGGTTTTTCTGAATCCGTGATTACATGAAGCACAGCTTGCCTGATGCTGCTCCTTTGTTATATACAGGCAGCCATTACATTTCCAGCCAATATATGTTTTGTAGCCGGGAATTATAACAAGATCAGCCCTGCCTTCTTCAATAAGCTGGATTGTATCCTGCCAGCCGGTCGCTGAAACTTGCGGGGAAGCATTAACAATTTTTTGCACCTGTTCTAATTCTTTTTTTGTTTCATTTTTGCGTAAATCTTCAACTACTTTTTCAAGAATATGGTTAATGTTTTCTTTCATTCCGTAAGAATCAACGGAACTAAGATCAATAACCCTGGTATTTACTCTTTTAGGCAAATGATCCTGGAGATTTTTTATTTCATGGTGCTGGCCTACAAGTATAAGATTGTCGTATTGGTTATGATCCAGAAATTCCGTGGCTACTTTTGCTACTTCTTTATAATGATGGAGGGCCTGGTTCTGTATATGCCGCTGATATCGCATCTGTGCCCAGCCTCCCTGCTTATGGAACCTGTGGATATCGTGGATCATATCTGTTTCATCAAGAATAAATCCGCCTATTTCAACATTAAAAATCCTTGCATAATGCTTGTCTGTAAGAATCAGGAGCGCATTTTCGCATTCATCCGCATGGTATGCAAGCTGTTTTAGGTGAGGGATGGAGTTTACAGTAAAATTATTTTCAAAAGGCATTATTGAGTGGAAAGTTTCAAAAATACCAAGTTTATCGCATGCAAATATCGCAACACCGTGAGCCCTTGATATTACGCTGTTCTCCAGGAAATTCATGATTTTTTCCCGGTCTTTTTTAATATCAGCCTGATTTTCGATTTTTTGGAACGAATTTTTAACAAAAATCCTGTTTTTTTCTGCCTGTTCAAAAAGTTCATGTGCGTTTACGTGCAAATACAGGCTAATAAATGGATATTTGCTTTCAGGCAGTTCAGACAGGTATTTTAATTTTTGGGCAAGGTTTTCATTCAATATAACCATAATAAAATTATGATACTATTGTGCCGGCTTGTTTTCATTGCACTATTTTATTATTTTACATTTCAACTCTTGTAATTATGCCATGCAGTTTGTTTGAAGGAAGAGCGTAAAACTGTACAAAGGAAGGCGTTATTTTTTTAATTAAGGAAAATATTTTCCAGACCGGGTTCTCTGTGATGATTTCTTCAAGTCCGTAAAATATGACATTTTCTTGTATTCCAGCCTGATTTATCATTTTTTCAAGGTCAACTATTTCTTTGTATCCTATTTTTATTTCAAACCATCTTAAGCCCCGGGCTATGTCTTCCTTAAATCCTCCCTCTACGCCAAAAGGCTCATCAAGCAGGCTTATGGAAACAAGAATATTGTCATGGTAAATAATGTTATTGCAGAACATTGTATTTCTAATATATGGAGGAATAACCTGCGGGTCTTTTATGAAAAACAGTGCTGTTCCTCTGATTCTGTAAGCTTCTTCATAGGCTATGTTATACTTTTCAAGGAATGTGCTAAGTTTTATAGGTCTCAGGGAATGGTACAGCTTTTTTTGGCCATTTGTATAAATAAGAATAATAATTAGCGGTATAGAGGCAATAATAATTGACCAGTAGCCGCCATGCGGTATTTTAAGCATATTAGAGGTAAGAAAGAGAATATCTACAACAGTAACGAATATAGAAATTCCCATTTTAAAATAGTCTTTCCTGATTAAAAATATCCAGGTCATCATTATACCTGTTATAGTCATTGTTCCGGTAACAGCTAAACCATATGCAGCCGCTAAATTCGCTGATTCTTTGAATATGTACATAGCAATCAAAACAAAAAGAAGCAGGAACCAGTTAACTGTAGCTATATATATCTGGGTTTTCATTTCCGTAGAAGTGTAATCCACCTTGAACATGGGCATTATCCTGGTTGTAATGCCCTGATAAACTATGGAAAACATACCGCTTATCATGGCCTGAGAAGCAATAATAGTGGCCATTATGCTTAAAACCAGAAACGGGACATATAAAAATTGAGCCTGATTGTATACCATTTCAAAAAGAATATTTTTGGCTTCAGGATGCAGGGCTAAGAACGCTCCCTGTCCAAGATAGTTAAGAATCAGGGCAACAAAAGCGATGCCCCATGCCCGTATAATCGGAAGACGGCCTATATGCCCCATATCCGCGTATAATGCTTCACCGCCTGTAGCGCAAAGGATAACTTCTGAGAGTACAAAAAATCCAGCAATTCCGTGAGTTAGCATAAAATTAACAGCATAATAAGGACTTACTGCTTTTAAAACTTCAGGGAAATAGTATATTGAAGCCAGACCTGATAATGCTAAACTGGCAAGCCATATTAAAACAATCGGGCCGAAAAAACCTGTTACGCTTTCTGTCCCTTTTCTTTGAAATGAAAATAATATTATAGCAATGATGCCAGCTATTACGATAAGCGATGTCTGGCTTATATCCGAGAAAGCAGGAATTAATCTCATACCTTCAACAGCGGATAGAATACTGATTGCAGGTGTTATAACCCCGTCACCCACAAGAAGCGAAACTCCGATAAACGTCAGTAATGCTATAAATGTTGCTTTTCTTCCTGATTTAAGCAAAGGAGCAAGTATTTCCCTGAGAACAATAGTTCCACCCTCGCCTCTTTTTCCAAGACTCATTGCAAGCCAGGCATACTCTATTGTAACCAGTATTGTCATTGTCCAGAATACCAGGGATAAAACTCCCATTATATTTGGAATAGTCGGTTTTAGTAAAAGGAAAACAACTGTTATCGTATATATAGGACTTGTGCCAATGTCTCCGAAAACCAGTCCGAATGATTTTATAATTTTTTCTATGTCGTGTTTAGCTATCATGATTTCCGTTATATTATAATAAAAGCTATGAAGTATAAAGACTACTACAAAATACTGGGGGTATCGCGTAACGCTGATGAAAAGGAGATAAAATCTGCTTTTCGTAAACTTGCACGCAAATATCACCCGGATGTAAACAAGGAAAGTAATGCTTCAGAAAAATTCAAGGATATAAACGAAGCATATGAGGTTTTATCAGACCCGCAGAAACGCAAAAGGTATGATAATCTTGGTGGAAGCTGGCAGGAAGGTCAAAACTTTACTCCACCGCCGGGTTATGAAAATATTAATATAAATTTCGGGCAGGGTGGCTTTGGAGGGTTTAGAAATTCTCAGGGTTTTGAAGATATAGGCGGGTTTAGTGATTTTTTTGAAACAATATTTTCAGATTTTTTTCAGCAACAGCAGCAACAGACGCCGCCTTCAGCCAGAAGAACTGCACGTCCAACAGAACCAGAAGAAAATCTTGATATAACTCAGGATTTATTCATTGACCTTGAAGATTTGATGGGTGAAGGAACTAAAGCTGTTAAAATCAGCTACATGGAAAAGTGCAAAGAATGCCGGGGGCAGGGTTCTTACTGCCATCAGTGCGGAGGGAGCGGTTTTAATACTGTATCCAAGACTCTTAATGTCAAAATTCCTAAAGGAGTCAAGGAAGGCGCTAAGATTAGGCTTATCGGCGAAGGCAAAATCGGAATAGGTGGCGGTAGAAGTAACAGAAAAGGTAATTTATACCTTCTAGTAAAATACAGTAAGCATCCATATTTTAGTATTGAGGACTCAAACATAGTATCTGACCTGGAAATCCCCGCTCCAAAAGCTGTACTTGGTACAGTTGCGCAGGCAAATACTTTGCATGGGGTTGTAAAAGTAACCATTCCGGCAGGAACTCAGTCAGGTAAGTCTTTAAGGCTTAAGGGGCTAGGCCTTCCTAAAAAAGAAGGCGGCTATGGTGATCACATAGCAAAGGTTAAGATTACAATACCTGAAAGCCCTACGAAAGAGGAGATGGAGTTGTATAAGAAGTTGGCGGGAATGGTGTAAAAATGGTTAAAAAAGGCTTATTCATAACATTTGAAGGAATAGACGGCTGCGGAAAGTCCAGCCAGATTGACCTTGCGGCTGAGTATTTAAAAGCGCAGGGCATTGATTTTATTAAAACCCGTGACCCGGGTGGAACACCTCTGGGCTGCAAAATACGTGAAATTTTACTTAATTATGACGGGCATGTCGCGCCGATGTGTGAATTGTTCCTTTATCTTGCAGATAGAGCACAGCATATAGAGGAAAAAATCCTGCCTGCTTTGAATGAGGGTAAGATTGTGCTGTGTGACAGGTATGTGGATTCAACTATAGCTTATCAGGGGTATGCACGAGGACTGGATAAAGAACAAATATTGGAATTGAATAACATTGTGGCTAAAGGTTTAATGCCTGATCTGACTTTTGTTTTTGATGTAAGCCTGGAAGTTTCCGCTTCTCGCCTTGGAGATAAAAAAGATCGCATGGAGTCTGAATGCTGTGAATTTCATAAAAAAGTCAGGGAAGGGTATCTGGATTTAGCAAAAAAATTTCCTGAAAGGATTAAAGTTATTAATGCTGATCGGGGAATTGAGGAAATTCATAAAAATGTAGTAGATATTGTATGTGACCTTTATAAGTAGATATTTCAAATTGTAACAATTTTATCAACTTAAGTCACAAAAAAGTTAACTTTTATTTGCCTTTGTTTTTACTTAATATAGATATTTAAATAGAAGGGCAGAAGATATGACTAAAATTAATCCAGTAAATACACGTATAGTTAAGGGATCCTCACGTGTATCTTCTAATAGAAGAGACATAGGTGCAAGAATTGCTGATTGCTATGCATCTATGGAAAAAGCAAATCCTACAAAACCAGTTGCTGAAGCAGCAACAGAAGAAGTTGCAAAATGGGGTAAAGGTAAAATAGCCCTTGTTATAGCAGGAGTAGCAGCTGTGGTTGGCGGAGCATACGCATATTTCAACAGCAAGAAAGATAAACAGAATGTACAATAAAACCTGCTTTTAAAAGCAGGTTTTATTAATTTTAATTTAGATCTTACCGTGTTAAATAGTTAAAGGACGATGCTCGTCTTTGATAGGTCTTGATTTCATGCCCATGACCCCACCGATAGCTGCTGCAATCAGTGCAAGTATGCCAGTGATGAATGCAGTCCATGCTGCTGCAGTACTGTATTCATCAGCTCTTTCCTGTTCTGTAGGGCTAAGAGGTGCTGCGGCTCCTGTTCTTTCTTCTGGAGTTGTTCCTTCAGGGGCAACTCCAATTGCGCTGCCAGGAGCACTGACAGTTTCTCTAACACTAATACCATGAGTAAGAGCACTGTCAACCACTGCGCCAAGTCCTATAGATAGTGCTACCAGGGATATTAGCGTAGTAAGGGCAAGAGTAGCTATTCCGTGCAATATGCCGTCATTTTTTAGAACCAGGCCGGAAAATCTGCCAGCAGCCCAAGCTCCTGCGAATACGGAAATAATGGTTGCAATTGCAAGATAAATAGCTGTTCCTATCCCCGCTTCTTCTCCTACACGCTCACCTGGTTCTAAAGCTGTTAATCCAATAGCTATACCAAGAAGCGTCAGAAGTAACTGGGTAAATAATGCAATGGCTGTACCACCAAGGATAGCACCCCAACTAATCCTGTTTGCAGGTACGGTTTCGACGAACTCGTATCCTTTTCTTACTTCTTTTTCATCCATAATATTTCTCCTTTTGAGGTTATTTTTTTGATATTTTCCTATTTTTAAGTTTGTTTTTAATCAGCCAAATTACCAATAATTTAACATTCTCTTTAAAAAGTTGTAGGGGCCTCCTTCGGAGGCCCCTACAATAAGAAATAAAAATTTCTTAGTAATTTGGATTAATTAATATCTTTCAAGATATTTATCTACTTCCCATTCAGTTACCACAACTCTGAATTTATCCCATTCAGTTCTTTTTGCGGCCAAGAATTCGTTGTAAATATGATCACCCAGCGCTTCTCTAGCTATAGGGCTCTTTTCCATACAATCAATTGCTTCAAGTAAGCTTCCAGGTAATGATTCGATTTTAAGTTTCTTTCTTTCTTTATCGCTCAATTGATAAATATTTTGTTCTGTTG
The DNA here is from genome assembly GCA_001784565.1 of Candidatus Melainabacteria bacterium GWF2_37_15. Classification (GTDB taxonomy): domain Bacteria; phylum Cyanobacteriota; class Vampirovibrionia; order Gastranaerophilales; family UBA9971; genus GWF2-37-15. The sequence goes on along the minus strand of MFRL01000058.1, from coordinate 6,441 downwards.
GTAATGGCGGTTCTACCTGTTCTTTGATGCCGTCTAATGCTGCTGTTAAGATAGCGGCAAAAGCAAGATATGGGTTACAGCTTGGATCCGGTGATCTTAGCTCAACTCTTGTAGCTGGCCCACGCTTTGCAGGGATTCTTAAAAGCGCGCTTCTGTTGGCAGCTGACCAGGCAAGATATACAGGTGCTTCATAACCTGGAACAAGACGTTTATAGCTGTTTACCAGAGGGTTAGTAATAGCTGTTATGTTTCTGATGTTTTTAAGAACTCCGCCAATTGCCCAGAGAGCTTCCTGGCTAAGTTGGTATGGTCTTGATTCATCAAGGAAAGCATTTTTGCCATTTTTATTAAGAGAAATATTACAGTGCATACCTGATCCATTTATGCCAAAAATTGGTTTTGGCATGAAGGTTGCGTGGAGGCCGTGTTTTGCGGCTACGGATTTAACAGCGATTCTAAATGTAGTTACGTTATCAGCGGTTGTAAGAGCATCAGCATATTTAAAATCTATTTCATGCTGGCCTTCTGCTACTTCGTGGTGGCTGGCTTCTATTTCAAATCCCATTTTTTGAAGAGTTGCGACCATTTCAGCTCTCACGTTTTCTCCCAAATCATCCGGGCCAACGTCATAATATCCTGCTGCATCGTGAGTTACGCAAGTAGGTCTTCCGTTTTCATTTTTTTTGAAAAGGAAAAATTCAGCTTCAGGGCCAACGTTCATTGTGTACCCTAATTTTTTTGCTTCTTCAAGAACTCTTTTAAGGTTATTTCTTGGGCAACCGTCAAATGGGGTTCCATCAGGGTTGTAAATATCACATATTAACCTTGCTACGTTAGCGCCGTCTTTTTCTCTCCATGGAAGAAGAGCAAAGGTTGTTCTGTCAGGATAAAAATACATATCTGATGTTTCAATGCTTCTGAATCCTTTAATAGAAGAACCATCGAGCATTATTTCGTTGTTAAGGGCCTTGTCGATCTGCTCTGCAGGTAATGCCATATTTTTTACATGGCCGTTAATATCAACAAACTGTAACCTGATGAATTTTACATTGTTTTCTCTCATGATTTGTTTTATTTCATCGTTTGTAAGAGCTTGTTGACGTGGAATAAATGTTGCGTTTGTCATATCATCCTCCTTTTGTATTTATAAATAAATTTTTAGCATATTAGTTAAAAAACATAAAGAGCGGGTTTTTATAAGAATTTTCTCTTTTTTTTCAAAAAATCCGCACTTTTAAGGAAATTTATAAAAATTTTTCCAAAAATGACAGGTAAAAAATAAAAATTTATACATTTTTAATTAAAAATTGCCACTTTTGGAAAAAATTTAAGCTGAAAAAATTTCCCTGAATTCTAACAAAACCTTAACATTCTTTGTGTTACACTAAATTTTGATAGCAATAGGAGATCATAAATGAGTGGCTTTAATCTATTAACGTTAATATTGCCTCCTGAAGAAAAAATTTTTTATGAATTATTTGAAAAAAACTGTACAACGTGTCACGAGTCTGCTGTCTTGCTTCATAAGATTATGAAAGAAAATGCACCTGGGAAACTAATAAATCAGGCAAGAGAATTAAGACAAAAGTGTAATTCAGCATCAAGAGAAACTCTTGACCAGCTTAATAAAACATTCATAACTCCAATTGACCCGGAAGACATACAGTACATTACTTCAAGGCTTAACAGCATTAATAAAAAAATAACAAAAACTTCTATGAACTATAAAATATATGACCTTGATAAATATAGTAAAAAAATCAAGCCGCATGTTTTACTTTTAATAGAGGCAACAAGCGAATTAAGAAGAACATTAGGCGGGTTAAAAAAGGTTTCTAATATCAGGCAGATCATAGAAAGCAGCCAGAAAATCAAGGAAATCGAAAACAACGGGGATGACTTATTTTTAAAAGACCTGGAAGACTTGTTTTCAGGCAAATATGACGCTCTTACGGTAATTAAACTTAAGGATATTTATAATTCCATTGAGAGCGCTTTAAACAATTGTTCAAGCGTTTCTGATGAAGTCTTGAAAATTGTTCTTAAACATAACTAGAACTGATGATTAAACGGGTAAGACAACGATATGACACCATTAATAGTATTATTGATATTAGTAATAATTGTAGCATTGCTATTTGAGTACATAAACGGATTTCATGATTCTGCAAACGCAATTGCAACAGTAGTTGCCACGAAAGTATTAACACCAAAAACCGCTGTAATATATGGTGCAGCATTAAATTTTGTTGGAGCGTTTTCAGGAACGCACGTTGCTAAAACTATCAGTTCAGGAATTTTAACTGTAGATAATACAACTCAGACCGTGATACTTTGTGCGCTTTTAGGCGCAATTATATGGAATCTTATAACCTGGTATTATGGTATACCATCAAGTTCTTCGCATGCACTTATAGGCGGGTTGCTGGGTGCTGGGGTTATAAAATATGGTTTAAATGTAGTAAATGTAGAGAAAATAACGGAAAAAGTAATTATCCCTATGATAAGCTCTCCTGTATTGGGGTTATTAATAGGCTTTTTCTTTATGCTCCTGCTTCTCTGGCTTTTCTTCAAGGCTAATCCTCAAATTGTTAACAAGCATTTCAGGCGTCTTCAGTTATTGTCTTCGGGAATAATGGCATTTAGTCATGGTTCCAATGATGCGCAAAAGACCATGGGTATTATTACCCTGGCTTTATTTAGTTTTGGGGCCATAGAGGCACATGATGTTCCTGTATGGGTAATATTTATTTGTGCTTTGATGATGGGGCTTGGGACAATGGCTGGTGGGTGGAAAATTATTCGCACTATGGGAAATAAAGTAGCAAAGTTAAAGCCGATTCACGGATTTGCAGCAGAAACTTCAGCAGCGAGCATTATACTTACAGCTTCTCATTTTGGAATTCCAATAAGCACCACGCATGTTATCTCTACTTCAATAATGGGAGTTGGCAGCACTTTAAGGTTTAATGCTGTTAAATGGGGGCTCGTCGGCAATATAGTAATGGCATGGGTTATTACAATACCTGCTTGTATGATGCTTTCAGCGCTTATTTATCTTGGGATTAGTCATATTTCATTTATTGCGGGTTATTAATGTCAGTATGTCCTAGTGCCAGCACTGCTTCCGGTGAAGTAAGCTCGTTAAATTTTTCTTCAGTTATATAATTATTTTTTATTAAATATTCTTTTACTGTAAGCTCACTTGTTGTAAGCTCCTTAGCGATTTGTGATATTTTATTGTAGCCCAGTTCCGGCACTAATGCGGTTAAAGTAGCTAAACTGTTTTCAACGTGTTTTTTTATGTTTTTTGTATTTGGTTTTATTCCGTCAATACAGCGCTCTTTTAGTGTTTTATTGGTGTTAATCAATAATTCCAGCGACTCAAGAAAAGTAAACGCCAACAGCGGGATATTATGATTGAGTTCAAGTTGGCCGCCTGCCACGCACTGATCTATTATGACATCGTTTCCTAAAACTTTTATGCCTACCTGTGCTGATAATTCAGGAATAACAGGATTAACTTTTCCAGGCATAATTGATGACCCTACCTGCACAGAAGGAAGGATGATTTCTCCCAGCCCGGCAGCTGGCCCTGAGTTCATTAAACGCAGGTCGTTTGAAATTTTTATTAAATTTGTTGCATGCGCTTTTAATATACCGCTTACTTCGCTGAAAACATCAAGGTTTTGGGTATTTTCAACAAGATTTTCCGCTCGTGCAAGCCCGATTCCGGTTAAATTCCTGAGTTTCTCAATTACATTAAAAATAAACTTTCTTGGAGCGCATAGTCCTGTGCCTATTGCTGTTCCTCCAATATTTACTACCCGCAGGCGTTCTTCACATTTATAAATTCTCCACCTGTCGCGTGATATTGCTTCAGCGTAGGCAGAAAATTCCCGACCCAGGGTTATTAAAACAGCATCCATGAGCTGGGTTCTGCCGACTTTCACAATATCAGCAAATTCTTTTTCTTTTTCCTGAAAACTTTCCTGTAATGCGGTTACTTGTTTTTCAAGTTTTCTTAAAAGAAATATTGAAGCTATTTTTAGGGCAGTAGGGTATACGTCGTTAGTTGACTGGAAAAGGTTTACATCTTCAATAGGATCAATTTTCTGTCCGTAGATTTCAGCTGCGCGGTTAGCGATAACCTCATTTACATTCATGTTTAATGAGGTGCCAGCCCCGCCCTGAAATGGATCCACTATTATATGGCTGTTTAATGTCCCTTCTGATAATTCTTCACAGGCTTTAATTATTGCGTCAGCTTTTTCTTTTTCCCATAAACCAAGTTCGTTTATGGTTTGCGCGCAGGCCAGCTTTACCAGTCCGAATGCTTTTATGAATTCAGGGTTTATTTCGTATCCTGATATATTAAAGTTATTTTTTGCGCGGTAGGTGTGTATTCCCCAGTATGCATCCTGCGGGATTTCTACTGTGCCGAGGAAATCAGTTTCCTGCCTGTATGACATTTATGGTTCCTTATAGTTATAACCTGATTTTATTAAATACCTTACCAAGAACATCAGTTATTTTTTCAAGAGACAAAGAAAGCGGACGAAATTCTATTTTTCTTCCGCCATTCTGTATGCGACTTGCTTCTTCATCAGATATCCAATGTTCTCCTTTTAGTGAATTTTTTAATATATTCTTAGTTACAGCATGTATGGCTGAAAATATTTCATCTTCTTTTTTTCTAACATACATATCAATGTTATCAGAGAAATAACGCAAAAATACTGCTTCCGGTTTTGAAGAACTATATCTAAATATACCTTTTGGTCCTTTTTCTAACAAAGTGTCTAGTTCGTTAAGAGACAAATTTTTTGATATGTCTTGCGTTTCTTCTGCTGCATGATGCAACGCTCTAAAAACTGAAGTTGTAAATCTATCGTTGTTTGGTTCAATTATGCCAAGGCATATGTCTAATTTTGGTAAAAATTGTTCCATGAGAACAGAAGGTCCTCTTGGCGCTTGAGAGTTTTTATTAAATGACGTTGACCCAACTTTGTCCAATATAATTTTTATCCTTGCTTTAAATTTGATTACAAATAATAAATAAACCTAAAGAACAAAAAATGCTACTTTTATGAAGAATTTTTACAATTCTTAAAGGATATGCATTGTTCCGTCAATATTTGCGACTATGCAGTCATTGAGCTTTGCATTTCCGTCAATAACCACATTATCCCAGATTATAGAGTTATTAACCTGGGCTCCGGCTTTGATAATACAGTTTTTGCCTATAATGTTTGTTCCTGACAGCACTGCGCCATCTTCAATTATAGTGTTTTCACCTATTGCCCTGCCGCTGTTGTATTTTAACTTTTTGTTTAAAACATCAAAAGAAGAAAGCTTGTACTGCTTTATTGTGCCTATATCATTCCAATAATCATCTGTAACGTGGGCGTACAGGCGTTCATTGTCTCTTAACATTTCAGGGAAGACCTGCTTGCCGAAATCATAAAAGGTATTAGCAGGAATATGGCTGAATACTTCTTTTTCAAACATATAAATCCCTGTGTTTACAAGGTTACTTTTTGCTTCCTGAATTGAAGGCTTTTCCTGGAAGCCAATAACTCTTGAGTCTTTATCTGTTACCACTACGCCGAAATGTTCTACTTCTGACATGGGGACTTCTTTTAAAGCCATTGTAGCCAGGGCATTGCTGGATTTGTGTTTTTGATAAAGCTTTTCAATGTCTACATCGGTTATGGCATCACCGCTAACCACTATAAATGTTTCATTGTCATCAAAAAAGAACTCTGTCTTCTTTACTCCACCTGCTGTGCCTGATAATTCAGGTTCATAAACATAGTTAAAATTTATTCCAAGATGATTTTCTCCACCGTAAGCATTGTGAATTGAATCTGCAATATAGTGTGTATTGGCAATTACATCGTTTATGCCAAAGCTTTGAAGATGCTTAAGTATAAATTCAAGAACAGGCACATTAGCTACTGGTATCATAGGTTTTGGAACGGTTAGTGTAAGCGGGTTCAACCGTGTCCCAACTCCTGCTGCCATAATCATCGCTTTTTTTATCAATGTTTTGCTCCTTTTATTAGAATGATTTTAGTGTTTTAATTTTATTAAAAATTGAGGATAATATTCAATTAATAATTAGGAGTAAATTGGGAGTAATTAAAAATGGTAAAAATTTCACCTTTAAACGGAATAACATATAACCTGAATAAAATCAATATAAAAGACGTGATTGCGCCTCCCTACGATGTTATATCTCCTGATGAGCAGGATAAATTATATGATAAATCTCCTTATAATATTGTAAGATTGATTCTTAACAGGGATGAGGACAGATATAACAGCGCCGCAAGGTTTTTTAATGAATGGCTGAATGAAAAAATCCTCATAAAGTCTGAAAAACCTTGCATATATTATTATATACAGAATTATGAAAATTATTCCAGGAAAGGTTTT
>MFRL01000057.1:9999-55910 GCA_001784565.1 Candidatus Melainabacteria bacterium GWF2_37_15 | reverse complement strand
CAGGCGAAGCAACAGAAGCACTTATCCGTGCGGGTGTGGATGCTGTAAAGGTAGGAATAGGTCCGGGCTCCATCTGCACTACCAGAATCGTGGCAGGGGTGGGAGTTCCACAGATCACAGCGGTAATGGACTGCTATGCAGCTGCTAATAAATACAACATTCCAATAATTGCAGATGGCGGTATCAAGTTTTCCGGCGATGTTATTAAGGCTCTTGCAGTGGGTGCGAGTTCGATTATGATAGGGGGTCTGTTTGCAGGGACTGAAGAAAGCCCCGGTGAAACCATACTTTACCAGGGCAGAAGCTACAAACTCTACAGGGGTATGGGCTCTTTAGGAGCAATGAAACAAGGCAGTAAGGACAGGTATTTCCAGAATGAAACTGAAAGCGAAGTAAAGCTTGTACCGGAAGGAATTGAAGGAATGGTGCCATATAGAGGCACATTATCGTTCAATATTCACCAGCTACTAGGCGGACTGCGTTCGGGCATGGGTTATGTCGGGGCAAAAAACCTTAAAGAATTAAAAGAAAAAGCAAAGTTTGTAAAAATAACCCAGGCCGGTTTCAAGGAAAGTCATGTACATGATGTTACTATTACCAAGGAATCGCCTAATTATAGACAGAATTAAATTATTTTTAAACATAAAAACGCCCGCTTACGCAGGCGTTTTTATTTTAATTTATATTATTATCTGCCGAGGTTTACGATTGTTCTTAAAACCTCATTTTGTACACTGAATGTCCTACTGTTTGCCTCAACACCTCTTTGTGCAAGTATCATATTCGAGAATTCCGAGGGCAAATCAACGTTTGATGCCTCAAGAGAACCTGAGTTTATAACACCCAGACCTCCTGCCCTACCGATTGCGTATGTAGGATCGCCGGCAGCAGCGTTAAGTGAAAACAGGTTTCCGCCTTCAGAGCTTAAACCTTTAGGGTTAACCACTGTAGCCAACTGAATCTGCAATTGTGCAGGATCTAATGAAGTATGACTATTCGTAATATTTAAGCTTGATATTTCCCTGCTGGAAGGAGATGTATATTTGAGTTCCCTGATTGTTCCTCCTGCATCACTAACTACAGTTAATTTTCCGCCATTAGAATATGTTACTTCTACTGCTCCATCATTTGAAATTGAATAACTGGTAACGGAATAGGTATCTGAAGTGGTGTCAGAGTCTGCTATTGTAACCATTGACTGATCTTTTAATTCCGCACTGGTATATCCAGTGGCAGCAGCTCCTGTAAATCCCATGACTGATAAGAAATTACTGGTATCCGCCGAATCACCGGTAAATGTAACAGTTTCCGAATCGCCGGACGTATCTATAACTATATTATTTCCTACAACTGAAACAGTTATATCATCATCAGCATCTTCTGCTGTTGCCCTTATTGCAACTTGTAGTTTAGTTGCTATGTCAGTTAAAGTATCATCATCATCTATTGTAACAGTTGCATCTTCTGCACCAACTACACCACCGTCAACTGCTACTGTAAATGTTCCTGCTGTAATCGTTGACCCGTCAAGCTGGCCTACATTACCAACTCCCACAGTTGTACCCAATGCATCAGGCGTGGTTAAATTTAATTTTGTCGGAATCTGAACAGTTGTTGTTCCGCCTGTACTGCTTGTTACACTAGATGTGCCTACTACTTTACATCCCTGCGAATTAACAAGGTTTCCATCAGCATCTGTAGAAAAGTTTCCTGCTCTCGTAAGAAGAGTTTCCCCGGCATAGTTCATTACGGTAAAAAAGCCCTCACCCTGGATATTCAGGTCAGAAGTCCTTCCGGTAGTCTGAATAGAACCATTTGAGAAATTTCTTCCTATTTCACCAACCATAACACCCAGACCGATTTCTTTAGGGTTAATACCTCCCACATCACCAGTTGGAGGAGAACCCGCAGACAACTGCCTTGAGAAAACGGTTTCAAAGTTTACCTGGCTGGACTTAAAGCCAACTGTACCGATATTTGCGATATTGTCAGCAATAACATCCATTTTTGCCTGGTTTGCAGCAATACCTGATGATGCTGTAAAAAGACCTTGTGACATTTATACCTCCCCTTGACTATCTTTTATGCTTAAAATACTTTCTAATGGATAATCCTTTCCATTTACGACAACAGCTGTACCCTTATCGTTAAACTTTGCTTCTGTCACTTGACCTTCCAAAGTTTCCGTAAGATTATCCGGATTAAGGAAACTAACCGTTTTTCCAACAAGTGAGCTTGCCTGTACAAATAGAGTCTGCCCATTGAATGACTTATTTAACTTCTGCAATTCGCTAATCTGCGTAAATTGCGCCTGTTGGGATAAAAATTCCTGGTTACTCATTGGGTTTAATGGATCCTGGTGCTTTAATTGCGTCATTAATAACTGGAGAAAAGCATCCGGACCAAGGTCAGTAGTTCCTGTTACCCTGTTCTCAAATCTGGTTTTCTCTGTATTGTTGGAAATACTAGTTACAGTATCCTGTATAGTCACTTATACCTACCTCCTATACCTTATAATCAACTAAACCCTGATGGGTGGGTTCCATATCCTGATCATCATTATTAAACTGGTCAGCAGTGTTTATATCAGCCAAATTTGTTTCTATATGAGCATTTCCAGAATTATTTTGTTTGCCGGATTGTGCATTTGTTTGTGATGAGCCATTATTATGGTCAAATTTATTCATCATTTGGTCAAAATTAGAATTATTGTTTTCAGAAGACGGTTCCTGGACGTTAACAACTATTCTGCCTACGTTAATACCCTGCTCGGCAAGGTTTTGCCTGAGAGTTTCTATTCCCTTAGACAGCATTTCTTTTACCTGTTGATTTTCCGCTATGACCTGTGCGGTTAAAACACCTTTACTACTTACTAAATTCAGGTTTATCCTGCCCAGGTTTTCCGGGTTGAGTGCGATTGACACCTCGGATTTTCCGTTTGATAATTGCGCAGAAGCCTGCTTAACCTGATTAAGCACGGATTGCTGTGTTAAATCAGACTGTCTTGAATTTAAAATTCTGTCAAACTGTGCTGTTTTTGACAGGTCAAGCTTTAATCCACCGGTTTCAGCGTTATTTGACTGGTTTAAATTTGTATTAGCTTTTATTTCGTGCTCTGGCTTTGATTGCCCCTGTTTATTCTGATCCATTGTAAGATTGAGATTAATTTCTTTAGCTTGTTTTTCAGGTTCTGCATTATGGCTTACCTTAACCTGATCTACTTTTAAGTCATCATTTTTCTCTAAAATCTTAGAAGATGGAGGTGGTGCAGTTTTCGAATTCTCGACCACTTTAGTATTTTCAGGTTTTTCATTATTTGATGCCTCCAAAACAGGTGCCTTAGGCTCTGTTCCAGCCTTCACTTCTGCTTTTATATCTGCTTTTGCTTCTTTAGCATCAGCTTTTATGTCTTTTATTTCTGCCTTCGCTTCAGACTTTACTTCAGCTTTTACATCCTTAACTTCTGCCTTCATTTCAGACTTTGCTTCAGCTTTTACCTCTTTGATTTCAGCCTTAATCTCAGCCCTTACCTCAGATTTTACTTCAGGCTTGATTTCTGATTTTGCATCAGCTTTTATGTCTTTTATTTCTGCCTTAACTTCTGCTTTTACGTCAGCTTTTATATCTGCTTTTGCTTCTTTTGCATCAGCTTTTATATCCTTTGTTTCAGCTTTAGCTTCAGCTTTTACGTCTTTAACTTCAAGCTTAATATCTTTTGCAGTTATTTTAGCAGCAGCATTTTCCAGCAGAAGTTTTCCCGCTGTATCTGTTGCCGGTTCTTTAATTTCAGCTTTAGCATTATTATTCTGGATTTTCTGATCATCGTCCTTCGGTTTATTTTCGGCTATTTCACTAGTATCACTAGCTTTTTCTGTGCTATTCTTAGGTTCTTCTACTGTATCGGATATTTCCTGTTTATTTGATTCTGCTTTTACTTCTTTATCCTGTGGAGACTGTACATTATCATTGCGAACTTCCGCACTTTTCCCGGTTTCCTCAGTTTTATTATGAGATTGAGGCAACGTTTCTGTTGCCTTGTATTCGTTTGTTTCCCTGTTTTCATAAGGCGCTGGAGTGTTTACATTGGCTAAAACATTCTCGTAATTATATTCCTGGCCATATTCCTGGGTTTTCTTTGCTGTTTCAAAAACCTTAGTAAAGCTGTCTGAGCTTTCTTTTGAACAATATTTGGAAGTAAAATCTTCCTGTTTAGGCTTATAGTCAGTTTTAATTAAGTCCAATAGTTGGCTTGTAACCATATTTAAATCTCCATTTACCCCGCTTTTTTATGCCTGTTTGTTGCTATTTCATCTATGTTAAGCATATCGAGTCTTTCGATATTTTTTCTGAACTCCTCCTGAGCTTTTTCCCTGAGTTTTTCCATCATGGTTTTTTCTTTTAAGGCTTCCAACATTTTCTTGTTTTTTTCATCAAGCTCTTTTTCAATAGTTTCTATTAATTTATGCTGGTTTCTGATGTCCTGTTTGAGCTTGATTATATAGTTTTGGTAGCAAAAAATTAAAGTGTAATCTATGCTTTTGGAACTCATAACTAGTTCCAGCTCGGCAGTTGTCTGTTCAAGAGTTTTATACAAGTAATCGAGCCTTTGGTTTTCAACATTTAACCTGTTTTTAACCTTAGCAAACTCCAGCTGGCAGTCTTCAAACTTTTTAATTTTCGCTTCAAGAACGCTTTGAAGTTTAAACTTAAAACCTTTCACCCGATATTTACCATTTACCTCTGTTCCCGAGACATATTTCTCCGTTATTTGAAGATTAACTCATGCAGAGGCTTTTATTCATCCTCTAAAGATAGGATTTGGATTATAGTTAAATTTTATATATAGTATTTAATATAGTGAACAAAAAAGGGAATATACTATGTTAATCGTAATGAAGCCTAATGCGTCTGATGATGCCATACAAAAGGTAGTGGACTGCATCAAATCCAAAGGGTTTGACTCACATATATCAAAAGGTGAAATAAACACCGTTATTGGCGCTGTGGGCGGCAAAGCAATCCAGGACAGAAGAGATATTGAGCTGATGGAAGGGGTACAGGAAGTACTAAAAATCAGTTCCAATTACAAGCTTGCCAGCAGGACATTCAAAAATGATGACAGCATAATAAAAGTAAGGAATGCGGAAATAGGCGGCAATAAAATAGCTGTTATAGCAGGCCCATGCGCTGTTGAATCCCTTGAACAACTCGAAGCCATAGCTGAATGCCTGCATAGATGCGGTGTAAAATTTATGAGGGGCGGCGCATTTAAACCGAGAACCTCACCTTACAGCTTTCAAGGGCTTGGCGAACAGGGATTAAAATATTTAAGGCAAGTTGCGGACAAATACAACATGGCCATTGTTTCTGAAGTAATGGAAGCTTCCCAGATAGAATTATGCGTGAAATACGTTGACATACTGCAGGTTGGTGCTAGAAATATGCAGAATTTTAACCTTTTAAGGGAGCTGGGATACATTAAAAAACCTGTCTTGCTCAAAAGGGGGCTTTCTGCCACTATAGAAGAGCTGTTAATGTCTGCTGAATATATTATGGCTGGCGGAAATCGGGACGTTATCCTTTGTGAAAGAGGAATCCGCACTTTCGAAACCGCTACACGCAACACCCTTGATATTTCAGCTATACCGGTAATCAAGAAACTCAGCCATTTACCGATTATTGTAGACCCAAGCCATGCAACCGGATTACGGGACAAAGTAGCGCCTATGTCCAGGGCTGCAATTGCTGCCGGGGCGGATGGGATTATTGTAGAAATTCACAACAGCCCTGATACCGCATTATGTGATGGGGCGCAGTCATTATACCTTAACCAGTTTGAGGAACTTTATGGCGAATTGAAGGGTATTGCGCCGGTATTAAAGCGGGAGCTTTAAAAATTATCAATATTAGATTAAAATAATATATATGAGCATACCAAGAGATAAAATTGATAAATTAGTTAAAGAACTTGAGCAGCTTGATGAAAAAGATGCTGAACAAGCTGTGATTGTAATTGAAGATTTTATAAGAAAGAAAAAAAACATTAAAAGGACAAAACCTTCCGATTATAGGGGTGCATTAAAACATCTTAATTTCAGCGCTGAAGAAGAAAGTAAAAAGATTCGGGACGAATGGAAAAGGGAATGGGAATAAAATATCTTTTTGATACAAATATTCTGATTTATCATCTTAATAATGAAATTGGAATAAACTGACAGATGAAGCAATTATGACGATGGATGAGTTCATTAAAAACGCGCAAATATTAGATATAACAAATGAAATAATAGAAACAGCCATTAAAATTAGGCAAAAAGCTAAAATCAAATCTGCCGATGCCATAATAGCCGCAACAGCCTTTAATAACAAATTAACACTTGTAACAAGGGATAACAAGGATTTTCATAAAGTAAAAGGGTTGTCGATTTATAATCCTTTTGAGGCATAGCCCCGGTGCTGTGGCGAGAGTTGTAAGAATAGATAAAATTTTCCTTTTTTAAGGAAGTTTTCCTTAAAAACACTTGAAAACATATCCACGATATGATATCATTATATCTAAGAGAGTTGGATTTGGGGTCGGTGGGACTTACCTCACTTTTGATTTTCTTAAACAGGTGAATAGCTATTATTCCTGACCTCAAGGCAAAGGATAGAGCCCGGGGTCAACTAACTTAAACAAACAACAATAACTCCGGGCAATAACCCGATGTTTTGTGGTGAAATAAAAACTAAATAATAATCAAGGAGCAAATAATAAGTAAGGCGTGCCGCAAAACGCCTTACTTCTTTTGCATTAATGTAACACTTACACGCTGGTGCGCAATAGCGCACCCTACGCATACTGCAATAGCGTCATTGCGAGCCGTGGATGCTGGGGTATAAACAAATAATTATCTTGCGAAGCAATCTTCCATGCTGGGATGCAAGCTTAAACAATACATGGAAGATTGCTTCGGAACTATACTATAGCTTACATGCTGGCTCTGATGCCTCGCAATGACGGTGTTGTGGCATTGATGCCGGTGCGCGGTGCGCACCCTACGCATACTTAACATTACTTAAAAATTTCCTAAATTTAGGAAATTTTTATTTTTTCAGGTTTTGTATAAATGTAATTTATTTAATTTAAACAAGGAGTACTAAAAATGTTAAATGGAATTTCACACAGCTCAGTAGCTTTTGGTAAAGGCCTTTTACAAGTTGAAAAAGGTTATTTCATTCCCACTCATCAGGTAGCAAACATTCAAGATCATAGCAATAACAGAGAGACTATGACTAATGTAAATTTAACTAATGGAAAATATAAAAGACTATATTTGTCAGCTGAAAAAGTGGCAGGAAAATACTTAAGAGCCGAAAATGAAGGCAAAAATGTAGATTTATTTAGTTAATTAATTGCTTATTAAAAATTTTCATTTTTTGTTTACAGGAGCGGCTGCGCCGCTCCTACTGCTTTTTGAGACATTTACGCTGGTGCGCAATAGCGCACCCTACAAAAATTAATCTAAATTGTTAACATTTATTTCAATTTTATTCTTATAACCTAAATTCCTTAAACTTTTCCCAAAAACATTCGATCATTATATTGTACAGCGTCGTTAGGGAGTTTGGATTAAATGTTTGAAAGCAATTTTAACTTTAATAATGAAAAAGAAACCATCTCGGAAGAAATAAGAAAACTTCTCTCACAGGCTAAAACCTCCACACAATGCTCATCGGATGAGGAATCAAGTTACCTGGCAATCTGGAAAAAAAATCTTCTAAAGCTGTCAGGTAATAATTAACATATACCATATAGAAACAGGCAGGACTTAAAACGTCCTGCCTGTTTCACTTTTTGAAAATGTTTATAACTTTTTACTTACGTAAACCGAGTTTGTCGATTAAAGTTCTGTATCTTTCAACATCTTTTTTCTTAAGATACTCTAAAAGTCTTTTTCTTTTTCCAACCATCATTAAAAGTCCACGGCGGCCCTGGAAATCTTTTTTGTTAATTTTTAAATGCTCGGTAAGCTCAGTTATTTTCTGTGATAACATCGCAACCTGCACTTCTGGTGAGCCGGTATCCTTTTCGCCACGTTTGTTTTCTTCTATAATCTGGCTTTTATTGGCTAAATTTATTGGCATTTATCTGTCCTCGCTGTCTTCGTTTTTCCTTATTTAGGGTTATAATATCATTTAAAGAAAAATGTTCAAGCAGGACAAATAAATAAAATTATGCAAAGACAAAGATTACCGCATTGGCTTAAAAAAGATATAATCAATACCGAAAAAACAAGGCTCGTCCGAAAAATACTCAGGGAAAGCGGGCTAAATACAGTATGTGACGGTGCAAGATGCCCAAACAAAGGCGAATGTTACGCTAATAACACCGCTACATTTATGATACTCGGCAACACCTGCACAAGAAACTGTAAGTTTTGCAGTGTAAATAGTTCAAAACCCGAACTGGTAAACCCGGAAGAACCGTTTTTAGTGGCAAAAGCGATAAAGGAACTCGGGATCAGATACGCTGTAATAACCTCAGTTACAAGAGATGATCTGAAAGACGGCGGGGCAGAGCATTTTGCTCTGACTATAAGAGAAATAAAAAAATTAAATCACGATGTAAAAGTTGAAGTGCTCACACCTGACTTTAAAGGTGATAAAAAGGCCATAGACACAATACTTGAAGCCGAGCCGGATGTGTTTAACCATAATATTGAAACAGTAAAGCGGCTGTACAGTGTTGCGAGGCCGCAGGCTGATTATCAAAGATCGCTGAAGTTTCTGAAATATATTAATATCCCTACTAAATCCGGACTTATGGTGGGGCTTGGGGAGACGTGGGAAGAAATAATTGAGCTATTGCAGGATTTAAAAGATGCGGGGTGCGATATTGTAACTATAGGGCAGTATATTCAGCCGACAAAGTCTAATCTTGCGGTGGAAAAATACTATACGCCCGAGGAATTTGAGAGCTTTAAAGCTGAGGCGTTAAAAATCGGCATAAAACATCCTGTTTCCGCGCCGCTGGTGAGGAGTTCCTACAGGGCGGGGGAAATTATAAAACATCTTGTATAAATATTCCACTTTTAGAGAATGAAGGTATAGGGCTCGGTTTACTATACTGAAAGGTAGTAAATTTTAGTGGGGAATATACATTATGGATAAGCTAACATTTATCAAACATGTGATGGAACATGCAAATATTCAAGACCAACAGGCTGCTGAACGCGGCGTTCAAATAGTTTTTAGCCTGCTAAGCTACAGACTTACGGAAGAGGAGCAATCTGATGTGGCAGCACAGCTTTCCCCTGATTTAAAAAGAATGTGGAATAACAGGGTGTGGGCAGCAAACTTCTACAGGCTGTCAGGCAGAAGGCTGAAATACAGACATCTGATCGAACTTATGAGCCTTGTGGATAATGAAATAAAAAGAGAAGGCCTGCCTATTAATGCCGAAGCTATTACAAAAGCTGTGTTTCACGTCCTGAAAGAACATATTAGCCAGGGCGAAAGTAACGATATAGCTTTAATGCTTCCGGGAGAAATCAGGGATTTCTATAAAGCAGCTTAAAATTACAGTTGCAATATATAACTTTTAAAAGTGGCGTAGGTACTCAATTATTATTTTTGAATGAAAATTTGCCTTGGCGTCAAAATAGATAAAATTAATGACTCCAACGCCGCAGGAAATCAGGCTTTGCAACTATAGTATTAAAATAAATCTTTTGGCTCAAACTTGGTTAGTTTATTATGGACAAACTTAAACAGTCTGTCCATAATTGGATTTGAATGATGCGGATTTGAATTATGCGCAATACCAGATGAAGCCCTGTTCTCTTTTTCTTTGGACAAGGACTTGAAATCTAAGTATTCAACGTTACTTTTATTTTTATCTTTCATAGGTCACCTTAATTATATAAAAACATTTAAATTATAAAAAATGTAGTAATGTAACGAAATTGTTAAAAAAGTATAAAGAAATTTGCTCCAAAAGAGCAATTTTTTATTAAGAGGGGGTTTTATATAAGTAAGTATATATTTTGTATGTTGAAAGTATTTAGACAGTAATTATCATGAGTAATTAGGAGAATAGAGATATGTGGCCAACAAACATGAACTTTAACCCCCAGACAATGATGAATTTCATGCAGTCTGATAATTTCTCAACTATGATGACCCAAATGATGAGCATGTTTAGCGGAGCTACTTCATCAGGATCATCACAGCAGCCAACATCTATTTTCCCCACATCAACATCATCACCATACCCTGCAGTATATGATTATCCAAACGCAGGCAGTGTATTATCACCTAACCACACTTTATACACTTTTATATCTGATACTTACGGTATGATATCAAAATACAGATCCCCTGTTTACCAGCAGCCGCTTTCTGTAACATTAGGACAGAATTATAACCCATATAACTCCATATCCAGCAGTAGTTACAATCCGCTGGATTGGACAAAAACTAATTCTTATTACACTAACGGTATTAATCCTATGATGGGCATGAACACAGGCATGATGGGGATGAATACCGGTATGAATATGAGCCCCACCATGACTATGAATTCTGGAATGTATATGAATCCCAGCATGACGATGAATAGCAGCATGGGAATGAACTCCACCATGCCTTATAATACAGTAAATAATAACTATATGTCACCCATAGGCTCTTCACTAGGGCCTACTAATTATACCGGTACATTAGGAGAATCATTAGGCTATCAAATAGGCAGCGCATATCGTAACCCTACAGCTTTGCAGACCGGAACAGTCAATACCGGAGTAAGTACCGGAACTGTAAATACCGGAATATCAAGTAATGGTTATAATACCGGAGTAGTCGGCAGCAGAACCGCCCTGGGAAGTGGCAGTGTCCTTACACAGGCTGACAGCGCAGACGGTCAAACCGGCGTTGCTGATTTAATTAGTAAGTATTCACAATTTTTATTCGGTGGTGTTTCAAGCGGAAGCACAGCCAATAATAGCGGCATTCTTGCGACCCCATCCACAAAAGATGGCGACCCTGATCTTACTGAATTAATTGCTAAATATTCACAATTCTTATTCGCTAACAAGACGGCAACTAGCACTACTGCAGATACTACAGCAGCAGCCCCCGAAGTTCCTGAAGTAGTTCCTGAAACAGTTCCCGAAGTGGTTCCTGAAGTGGTTCCTGAAACCCCTGCAGCCACTGAAACTGTTGTTGAAGAGCCTGTAGTAGAACCTACTGTTTAAATTTGATTTTATACCTTAATCATAAATAATTTTTGCGTCAAAATTTCTGCTTCTTAATTGATTTACAAGCGCTTCGGCCTTTGTTGTATCAGAAAAAGAAGCAATCTGTAAAATATATTTTCCATTTCTTTCTACTACAAACGGTTCATAATTCAGGCTAATAAGTATATCTGAAGCAATTTTCACTTCTTTTGGGTTATAAAAATCACCCACTACTACCTTGGCCTGGTAAACCGGAACTGGCGGTGCAACTTTAACTTTTTCCCTTAAATCAAGAGATTTCGGGCGAGGTGGCACATTGGCTACTATTTCTCGCTTTTCTTCCACAGGTTTTTGTTGTTCAATATCCTGGTTCAAAGAATCCTCGTTAGAAACACTATCGTCAGGTTCATTTGAAACTAGGGAATCAGAATCTGTTTCTTCATCATCATTATCAGTTGCTATCACAGGAGTACCGTCTTCCTGAAGCTCAATTGAGCGAAGCCGTGGGTCTACTCTCCCTTTGAAATCCTGGCTGGTAACAGAATCCAGTACATATTCCTCACTTAAGGCCGGGACCTCAACTTTTGGGGTTATTATAGGTAAAAAATATGTAAATGCTGCGAAAAAAAGTATAAATGCCCCAAGAAACGTAAAAATTATTAATTTTAAATCTGCACTTCTCTTTAATCTTCTTCTTTCTATTTTATTCATTTTATATAATACCTTTGACTTTTACTGATGCGTTTATTATTTCATCATATTCACGGCAATAGGAAATCATTATTTTTTCTGCGATCTCTCGAAAATTTTGCAGGTTCATCTCGGTTTTCAACCCCGCTGCCTCAACTGGTGCATCTGACGAATCAATATTCATTCCAAAATGTATTAATACAGAATTAATAGATTTTGCTGCTATTGAAACTGACAGCTTACCTTTATTATAAAACAAATCATCACCTTTGCGACATAGTAAATTCGGGTTAACCTTATTTTCTAATATTATATCCCGAGCAATAGTTACAAGGAGTCTCTGCCTTAAAATTCCTTCCACTAAATTCATATTAAAGTGCTCGACAATGAAATGAAGCATTTTTTTACTGTAAATTGGGCTATTATCAAGAACATCTTCAATATCTACCATTTCGGTAAGTTTAACCTCGCATACCCCAATAAAGCTCACTATGGCGTCACCCTGGATATTATGGTTTTTGTATATCCAGTGAGGGCTGAGTTCTTTGCCAGTATAACAAATTTCATTTTCTATAAATTTATGTTTCATGGTTGTAATCATAAAAAAAAAGAGAGCTGATTTAAAGCTCTCTTTTTTTTCTCTTAACTTTCTAAACTTCCATTTTCTCTTTGATAAGGTCCTGGATTTTAACCAGCAACTCATCGCCTTTTTTCTGAATATCCTCAATTACATCATTTGCCTTGCCCTGTAATTCCTTTAAGGAATCTTCGGTATTTTTATACATTTCTTCAGATTTTTCAGAAATGAATTCCCTGGTTTCTTCTCCTGATTGCGGGGCCAGAAGAATTCCAATAACTCCTCCAACTGCAGTGCCCACTATTAATCCAGATAAAAACTTTCCAACAGACATAATATACTCCTTTCGTGCTTATTATTTTTTAAATAAAACGTCTATAACTGAGAGTAACCCTTCCTTTACACTTGAACCAAATATTTTAAGCCGTTTATATGCTCTTTCTGAAGAGTCAGAAAGAATCTGCCCTCCTTTTTCCAGATTAGTATTAATATTGTTAATCTGGTTACTAATATTGGAAGAAATATTATTAATATTTGCCAGAGTACCGTTAATTTCCTTAATCGCAGGCTCCAATTCAGCCTGGGTAACCTTAATAAAATTCTGTAGACTGTTCACAAGGTTCGATGTGTCCAACAAAAGTTTTATGAGAAAAACTCCTATTATAAGGAGTAAGACCAGAGACACATAAATTAACAGTTCTAAGGGCTGTATAACATTTTGCGGTAAACTATCCAATTTAAACCTCCTAATAACCTGCTTCTAGTTCCTCTTTGCGTTTAGCAGCAGCCATACGGCCTGCTTTAATTGCATCATTTATTTTGCCTATCTGACCTTCAATACCATCTTTAATTTTAACCATAGAATCAGATGAAACTTTTTTAACTATTTCTGAGCGCATTTCCTTTCCTGACCTTGGTGAAAGTGCCAGTCCCAGAATTACGCCTGCCATAATGCCAAAAAGTGTTCCGGCAACAAAGATCATCGAGTCGTCAGAGTTTTTAGACATGTTGCTTTTAACCTTTCTCTTATTTTCCACAGCTTAATTATAATTGAAGATAAAATCATTTTTTTCTTGAATGGAGCCCCGGAAAGTCTTGCAAATACTATTTCGGAAAATATCTTTCCGACCAGAATACCTAATTCCTGGGCATCAAGAGCTTTTGCTTCGAATTTACGACTTATAGATTCATTAATTCTCTTTAAATCGCTCTTTATATCTCTGATTGTAACAGGTAAATAGATATAAAGTTCATTAACTTCTCTTTGTAAGTTATTCACAAAAATATTTACCCTGATTAATAAGTACAGGATAATACAAAATGCTACCAGTTCAATAGCCATGTAAATTAAATAGTTTTGTTCCATAGACAAAGTACATCGCTAATTTTATTGATACCTTTTTATATAATATCACTTTTATTAAGTTACTTTAATACTAAAGTAGTATTTTTTAAGGTAATTTTTTTCAGTTTTACACCACTAATCTCTTTAAACCACTTTCAAACCTTTTTCTAAATTCAGAAGGTTCTTCTTTTTCAACGTCCTGGGATATATACTTAATAATCCATTGTTCATCATCAGCATCAGGCGCAAATTTAATTTTGCCGTCTGATGCCTCTTCAGCTATACCTCCCAGAATTCCTTCTGTTAATAGTCCATTTTTTCTTTTTTCCGCATCTTGTTTACTATTATTTGTAGTAATTTTACCTTTGACTCCATCATTATTCCTGAATTCAATATAGTATCTGCCATTTTTTTTATTTAGCATAATACCATCTTTTGTAGGTTGATTAGATTTAAAGCAATATTCGCCATCCCTTTTACCATCAGGGGATTTTCCCGTATATCTATCTTCCATAACATCAGCTATATCTTGTAACAGTCCAATATTATTTTCTCTAACTTCTAATCTGCCTTTTCCAAAAGCGACATTTTTTTGCGAGGTAGTTATTGCTGGTGTAATTCCTACTTGTTTAAGCATAATTTTTTCCTCAAATATTTAATTACCTGATACTTCTATTCCTTTAACGTTGGTAAAAGAAAAAAATTGACAGGTTTTTTAAAAAATTTTAAAAAATTTTTTAAAAAAAAATAAAACTACCCTAAACTTAACCCGCAACACAGGTTGATACTCTGCCCTGTAATGCCCGCTGCAACATCCGAAATAAGGTACTTAACCAGTTCGGCAATCTCTTCAGGCTCAATATACCTTTTCTGGGGTATGGTTTCCAGCACTTCATTATTAATAAAATCTTTGGTCATATCTGTTTTAACCCATCCGGGATTGATTATATTAACCGTTATGCCATATTCCGCCAATTCAAGCGCAAGGGATTTTGTTAAACCTACTAATCCGGCCTTGCTTGCAGAATAAAGTGAAGCATTTGCTTCGCCTACTACTCCGCTTATGGAACCAATGTTTATAATCCTGCCCCATCTTTTTTTCTTCATTTCAGGCACAACCAGCCTGCATAATTCTATTGGTACCTCAAGATTAAGCTTTATTAGTTTTTCAATATGCTCAATTTTAATATTTTCAACAGGTGACCACTCATATATTCCTGCATTATTAACCAGGACATCTATTTTTTCGGTTATATTAACACCTTCAGACAGGTCCCCGGCAATAAAACCTGCGGCATTTATTTCTTTTGCGACCTGGGCAAGTTTTTCAGGATCTCGGCCTGTAATAATTACTTCATGCCCTGATTCCGAGAGTTTTTTAGCAATAGCCAGCCCAATTCCTCGAGAACCACCAGTTACTAAAATTTTCTTCATATTAATGTTCTTTATTTTCGAAAAAATCTGCCATGTTCGGCATCATCATATTGGTAAGCATCGACTGCATAAACTGAGGATCAAAATTGTTTCCGGCAGCTTGTCCACCCATTTGTGAATTCTGTGCCTGCATCATCATTAAAAGAGGAAGCATATTAGCAGAGGAATTTCCTCCTCCCTGCTGCATTCCCATTCCGCCCATTCCATTCATTCCACCCATTGCAGAAGTAAGCATACTCATTTGTATCATTTCCGGGGTTAGGGCTGGATTCATAGCAGGATTAGAATAATTTGCATTTTGCATGGGGTTGATACCTGCCTTCATTAAGGTTTGCCATGCTTTTGCAATATCTTCTTCATTTGGTTTATCAATACTGGATTTTCCGGGACTAAAATCTTTAAAATCCTGATATTCTGACGGATCAACGTTTTGTTTCCTGTTAACTTTATCAATAAGATACTTGATATTTCTTTCTTCCAATTCTTTTTCTACATTTTCAGGAGAACTAACATCTGGAAGGGATTTACCTTCAACCATGGCTGGATCTGCCTTTGGTTCCACGGGAGTTAATAATTTTAAACCTATTTCAGAGTATTTTGATAATTGAGAATTAGGGCTGACAGTTATAACCTGACTGTAAAATTCCTGAGCTTTTGATGTTTCTCCAAGTTTTACATAAGAAATAGCTGTATAATAATAAGCAAGACCACTTCCGGGATTATTTTTAATTACTTTTTCCATTGTCTGGACGGTACCGAGATAATTCCCGTCTTTGTAATATTTAATTCCTTTAAGCAATAATTCCTTGCCTTCATTGGCAAAAGCCACAGAAGATACAAAAATACAGACTACTAATGAAATTATGAATTTTCTAATCATACTTATATTTTAATGATTATTAAAAAACAAAGCAATCCATTTTTTATTGTAAAAATTAACGCATATATAGAGGCTTTTGATTTCTTAACCCGGCGGCCAGTGCATAGCTCTTCCACCTAATACATGGACATGCATATGAAAGACTGATTGTCCTGCCTTTTCACCAGTATTTATTACTACTCGATAATTATCACCAACACCGAGTTTTTCAGCGGTTTCTCTCGCTCCTTGCAAGAGTTTCCCCATTAATTCAGCATCTTTCATTTCATTTAATGAGGCAAAATGCTGTTTTGGAATAACCAGCGCATGCACAGGTGCCTGCGGCGAGAGATCTTTGAAAGAAACATAATCCTCGGTTTCAACTACGAACTCTGTATTAAACTCTTTGTTTGCGATTTTACAAAAAATGCAGTCTTTAGAGGGCATTGTTACACTCCTTTTTTATGAATATAACACAACAACTAACAATTTTTTATTAAAAAGGGTTTTTATATATATAAGGAAGATTTGTGTCACTTTTTAACGGTTAGGTTTGTAAATTGTCTGGTATTGAATCAATAGGATACTCAAATATAGATTATTCACGTGGGCAAAAACCCATTAATAAACCTGAGCATAAATCCATGTTCAGCAGTTATGACAGTTTTACGAAAAAAATGGAAGAATGGCAGCAGCCTTATTTTGATGGTGACGGGAAATTATCCGGGAAAGAAGCCTTGGTAAATGAAGCCAGGGGCGCAGGGTCATTAATTACAGCCCCTTTAAGCAGTCCAATCGCCTCATTGGCAATTATAGGCACTACAGTGGGAGCAACTGCCATTGCTGTTACAGCCGGTGCAACACTACCTGTATTAGCAATGGTTGGTGCAGCTATCGGTGGATGTTTCGGGTTGTATCATGCCGGAAAAGCTGCTTATAAATTTGCAACTGCAAACGGAGATGAGAAAACTTTAGCTGAAGCGCATCTTAATACAGGTAAAGCGGTTGTGGAGTTACCTTTAGCTGCTTTTGCAGGAAAAAAGGGTTACGGTAAATACAATGAAGCGCAAAAAGCTCAGCAAGCAATTCAAACTGGAACTAACCCACCAGCTCAAGGAGTAACATCCCCGGAAACTTTCCACACTTCTTCTACGGAAGCAAATAAAAAAATGTACCGGATTGATCCAAATACTGCAAACCATGAACGAAGAACATCAATAATTGTCAAAAAAATTCTTGAAGCCATTGGAATTGATCCGAAAAGCGATAGGGGCATAAAACTTAGGAAGCTGGCTTTGAGGCACGATAGTGGTAAGGGTGCTAACCGTGAAATAACCAGGCTAATTAATGAACCGAGAAAATTATCTGGACCGGAAAGAGAACTGGTTAAAGCCCATGCAGAATTAGGGGCTGCTACACTAGATGATCCGACAGCCCAAGCTATCATAAAATATCATCATACACCGCGCAAAGAGCTTGTTAACGCTGGTCTTCCCAAGGAAACATTAGATAATATTTATATTATGAAAACTGCAGATGTTGCTGATGCAATGACAGGTAAAAACAGGCCTTACATGCAAGGGCCGGTTAAATCAATACGTGAAGCATTACCAGAGATAAAGAGAGCGTTAGAAGGAGAAATAGATCCTGAGTTATTGCCTGGCTTTATCGAAGCCCTTAAAACTCTTCCAAATTAAGTCCTCTGTTTTCAGGTTTCCAGCGCCTTTACCTACGCCATTAATGGTTGAATCAACGTAAGTGACCCCGCATTCCATGGCGGTCAGAGTGTTTTTCAGGGCAAGCCCTTTGTTATTATGCCCGTGAAAGCCAAGTGAGCCGGCATATTCCTTTTTTATTCCATCAATAAAATTTTTCACTTCATCAGGGTATAATTCCCCAAAGGTATCCGCAAAGTACAATACATCAACAGTTTCCCAATCAGGAACCCTAATTTCACTATCCTTGCTTAATTTTGTGAGGTTCAGGGCCACTTTATAGCCTTTATTTTTTAAAATTTCGGTGATTTTGCGGCAATTTGTGGCCTTTTCGTATTGCACGGCAATTCTCACTAAATCCAACCTGGAATTACTTTTTTCCGTAAACAAATGATGCAGGTCGTTTTCATCCCGAATTTGTTCAGCTTTTATCATTACCGCTATCTGTAAATTATCAGGTATTTGCAGATTATCAATAAATTTATCCGGGCAATATGCGCAGATGCCGAGGCTATCATCTTTTTTAAGGTAGCGGAAGCCGATTTCAGCGATGTTTACATTATATTTTTGCAAAGAATCAAGGTAGTCTTGTATTTCTTCAGGCGAAAACTGCCAATTATTCAAATAGCCGCCATCACGCAGCGTGCAGTCGAGAATATACATTTACTCCTTAACCTCCATCCAGGAAGGCCCGCACGCTATATCTACCACAAGCGGCACTTTCAACGGCTGGTCAAGCTCCATACATTTCCTCACAAGCTCCTTGATTTGCTCCAGTTCATCATTGTAAACCTCTAACACAAGCTCATCATGGACTTGAAGGATTAATTTTGACCTGAAAGTCGAGTTTTTCAGCTCATTGTAAAGCCGGATCATGGCGAGTTTTATCATATCAGCAGCAGTGCCCTGCAAGGGGGAATTAATGGCAGCACGCTCGGCAAATTCCCGAATCTGCTTCATCCTGCTGTGCAAGTCTTCCTTGAGGTAGCGCTTTCTTCCATAAAGCGTCTTTACATAGCCGTTTTCTCGTGCTTCGTGTATGGTTTTATCCATATATTCCTTTATTTTAGGGTAAGTTTTGAAATATTTATCAATAATATCCTTTGCCTGACCCGGTGTAATCCTTAATGTTTCAGATAAACCATAGCTGGACTGGCCATAAATTATGCCAAAGTTAACGGTTTTAGCAGTTCTGCGCATTTCATGTGTTACTTCAGAAACAGGTACATTAAAAACCTTGCTTGCCGTGTCTGTATGCACGTCACCATCACAGCAAAACGTCTCCAAAAGCCCTTCATCACCGGATATTTGCGCTAAAAGCCTTAATTCTATCTGGGAATAATCAGCCGATAAAATGCATGCGTTTTCCTTATCCTTCGGTACAAAAGCCGCCCTTATCCTGTTTCCGATCTCGGTTCTTATGGGAATATTCTGCAAATTTGGATCGCTGCTGGACAAGCGGCCTGTTGTAGTTGCGGTTTGGTTAAAACTGGTATGAATCCTGCCTGTTTTCGGGTTCACAAGTGCGGGCAGGGTATCGACATAGGTTGATTTAAGCTTTGCATAATGCCTGTGCGACAATAAAAGACTTATTATCGGATGCACGTCCCGCAAAGATTCCAGCACTGATGCACTGGTTGAGTAGCCGGTTTGGGTTTTTACTTTGCCTTTAACGGGGAGCTGCATCTTTTCAAAAAGTATCTCTCCCACCTGTTTTGGGGAATTTACATTGAATTTTTCCCCGGCAAGCTGGAATATTTTGGCCTCGATTTTTTCAAGGTTGTCCTGCAATTCGTCGGATAATTCCTTAAGATAAGCAGTGTCTATGCTTACCCCGTTCCTCTCCATTTCCACCAGTACAGGCACCAATGGCTGCTCAATATCATAAAGAAGCTTTTTTTCTTCTTCTGTGAGGGTTTTATCATAGAACTGCCCCAGCTCCCATGTAGCTTTTGCATCAGCACAGGCATAGTTCGCTACTGTTTCTACCGGCACCTGCGCCATGGTAATCTGGGATTTTCCCTTTCCAATAAGCTCTTCTATAGGGATCATGTCATATCCAAGGTAGCTGAATGCCTGATTTTTTAGACCATGTTTAAATGCAGGGTCTTTTACATAGCTGGCGAGCATTGTATCCATTGATATGCCGTTTAATTCTATATTAAGCCTCTTAAATATGTGCATATCGTACTTGGCATTCTGTAAAACTTTGTGGATGTCACGATTTTCAAGTATTGGCTTTATTTTTTCCAGGTTATGTCCATCAGGGACATAAAAAGTTTCATTATCCCAGCCAAACGACATGCCTACAAGCTCTGCATCAAATACATTAAGGCTTGTGGTTTCCGTATCAAGGGAAAAAGAAGGTTGCTGGCTTAATTTGTCAATAAATTCATCATATTTTTCCTGTGTATCGACAATTTGCACATTTATATCAAGGGGTTTTCTGCCGCTTTCTACCATTATTGGAGCTCCGTCCATGCAGCAATGGGAAAGCACTTCCGGCATTACTTTTAACAGGCTGTTAAACTGGTACTTTTTCAAATACGCTGCCAGGTTTTCCACGTTGGGCATAGTAAAGTGTGTATGTTCAAAATCAAAATCAATTGGCACATCTTTGCGGATTGTAGCGAGGTATTTGCTTTTTACAGCCATTTCATGGTCGTGTTCAAGCTTTTCCTTTACGCTTTTGGATTGTATTTCATTTAGATGTTCGTAGATATTCTCAACTGAGCCGAATTGATCAATAAGCTTTACTGCTGTCTTTTCGCCTATACCTTTAACTCCCGGAATATTATCAGACGAATCCCCGCTCAATCCCTTGAAATCCACCACATTTTCCGGCCATACGCCAAGTTTTTCGTGGATTTTATTTCTGTCGTACTCCACAAGCTCGCCTTTGGTAGGAATTAGAACCAATATGTTTTTTTCAGGGTCAACCAGCTGGAAAGAATCCTGGTCGCCGGTAAGTATCAGGGTTTTATGGCCAAGCTGTTTGGCTTTTTCTGCGATGGTACCGATAATATCATCCGCCTCAAAGCCTGCCATCTCGTAAATCGGAATATCAATAGCCTTTATCCCTTCTACAATATAGCCAAGCTGCTCACCCAACGAGTCCGGCATCTGCTGCCTATTGGCTTTATATTCGGGGTATGCTTCCACTCGAAATGTTTGCCGGCCTTTATCAAAGGATACAGCTATTGCGTCAGGTTTAACCTTTCTCAAAATATCAAACAGTGCTTTTATAAAGCCGTAAACCGCCCAGGTCGGGATATTATCGGTTGTTTTCATGCCTGTTCTTTCAAGAGCGAAGAACTGTCTATAAGCGAGTGCGTGGCCATCGATTAATATAAGTGTTTTTCCAGTCATCCCCGAATCCTTTCCCAAAGGCCTTTCCAAAATAGTAACTAATATTTTACCATTAAAAAAGACCCGCTTACGCAGGTCTTTTTGATAATATTTTAGATAATATTTACTGTTGTGGTTGTGCTTCTTTTGCTGCTTCCTGTGCAGGTGCTTGTTCAACTTCCTGTGCAGGTGCTGCTTCTTTATTTCCAGCAAATTTATTATATGCAAGGATGCCAAGTGCGCCGATTGCTGCGCCTGCTGCGCCATAGAGAGCTGCGCCTTTAAGTTTAGCTTTAGGTAAAGCTTCGTGTGCGGCTTTTCTACCGTCTACAATTAATTTTTTGGCTTGTTCTTTTAGTGTTGCTGTTGGCATTAATGGTAATTCTTTTATTTTACCATAAGCCCCGCTTAAGATCTCTGCAGCCTGTGCTAATTGTTGATTTGGTTTTACTTTTCCTTCTTTCACTGCATTAGCAATGCTTGCCAGTGTTATGTTCTTTTTAGAGAGTACTTTAGGAGCCAACTTTGTTGCGCCTAATGCTATACCTGCTGCTGTTGGTACTGCTACTATTGCAGCCTTCTTTGCTGTGTCTTTTTTCTCTGTGTTTGCGCCGAATGCTACCTGTCTTCCTGCGCCGATTTGTGATAATTGTGTCATTTTAAGCCTCCATTGCTTTCTTACTATTCTAATTTCCACTAAATTAAATTTTTCCTTCTGAATATACTAAGTTAACTGAAAAAAAATATTGCCTAAATTTGACTAATTTTTGCTAAAGTTTTTACAAAACTTTATATTATTCATTTTCCATAACAACAATATTGCCTTTTGCTGTTCCATTTTCACCTAAAAACGACTTAAATGCTTCTTTTGGGGAACGTTTATCTGTTTCTGAAGAAGGAATATAGGATATTCCGGTTTCCAGAACATTATCCTTAAACCCTTGTCTAATTTCTTTCGGAAGATTTATAAAAGATTCGCCAGCTGCAATTTGCCTTGAAGTGTCAATGAACTGAGGTATAGTGCCCACATCAGCCCAATCAGCATCACCCGCATAAGCAATCATTTTCATTCTTTCGCCGTCTTTATTCTTAAGCATCTGAACCACAGGATTGAGCTGTTTAATTACCGGGTTGATTCCCATCTCATTAACTGCTTGAATTAACCAATTGTTCTTGTCTTTCTCACGAACAACATTAATAGCCTTATCGGTTTCATGCAAGGCTTGTTTTGTGTCTTGTACAGAAAGGCCTGCTTTTTTAATAGATTTAACCAGCTTATCAACGCCGGCTTTTTGAACAAGTTTTTTTAACGGGTGTTTTTCATCAAGTGTGTTGAGAACTTCATTAAATTTATTTTTATCAATTTTTCCTGTATTGTCTAAAATATCCTCGTTACATAGTACCTGTAGAGATTGAAGGGCATGCTTTCCAAAATCATATTCCTTGTTATCAGCCCTGACTATATCACCCAGGGCAAGGAAAGCCTTAGTAACAGGTGGTTTTAACGCGTAAAGGGCAATACTTGCGTTGTATTTTGGATTTTCTTTGTCGTAATTACCATTGGCATCTGTGATTATGCCTTCTTTTGCAAAATCAGGAGATTTGGGTTTTTCTATAAATTTGGTTACAAGTCCTTTAGTATCAGTACCAATAATTCCAAACTTACTGATCTGGTCCTGTGGAACAGCATTTCCTATCAGCATCATGCCTGCTTCTTTATTTTTATGGAATGCCTTAAGGGCAGGTTTTATATTAATATCGTGGATTCCATCACCTGGCACTATTAATATATTTTTATCTGTCGGGACTTTACCGGTTTCAATGCCTTCTATCACGCCACCTGCGGTTCCTACTGAAATATCTTCCTCAATAGTAGTATTTTCAGGAAGGACACTAAACGGAATCCTGATTCCTGCCTGTATTACCGGTAAAAGTGAATAAGCTAATAAAGGTATTCCTGCCGGAGTGTTTGCTGATGTTTTATTACCAAGGCTACACAACCTGGTGCCAAACCCTCCTATTGTCTGGACTACTGTATAATTTTTGTCCAGTTCTTCATCTATCGGGAATTTTTCAGATAACTCATTTATATATGGCAAAGATTTTTCCAGAGCCTGTTGTGTTACTTCCGGCTTAAACGCCATAATAGGGTGATAGCTTGCTCCAAATCTCACCTGTTTTTCCACCTGTTTTTTATATGAGGGCATTTTGAATTCAAATCCATCCCTTATTATTTCCGAGCCTTCGATTGCCACAGCTTTAAAGCCGTCACCTGTAAGGGTTGCTACTTTTCCGTCCTTACCTTCGGTGAATTTAACCTCTAAATCAGGAGATATCGCTTTCTCGCTTTTTACCGCCAATATTTCCTTATCACCATGTATTACTTTAACTTCTTTAAAATTACGTTTTCCATTAGCCACTACTTCCAGGCTCGAATTTGGGATTTCATATTTACCCTGAGGCAAGGCTAGAAGGTTTGAGACTCCGGTCTGTTCGCCGTTTTCTTCTGTGGGTATTATTTTAAGTTGCTGGGGAATAGGTTGGCCTTTGAATGATAAACTTTTTGCTAACACAGCGGATCGCATCCCCTGTGCGCCCTGAAAACTGATTATATGCGTCTGATTTTGTAATTGTGTTTGATTGTTTTCAGATTTTTTCAGGGTTTTTACAGAATAATTATTTTGCAGAGAATTTAAAGCAGATACTTGCATAATTGTTTTTCCTTATACTCTGTTGAATATAATGTTCAAAAATATTTTTTATTAACAAAATATCAGATAAATTTTACAAAACTTTATATTATTTTAAAAAGCTTTGCCTGTGCCATTCGCAGGAGCCATGTTTTTTCACTGCCTGCCTGTGAAATAGGGTAGGATACCCCTTATTTTTTTGCCACCCATAAACAGGGAATTTTTCCGATAATGTTTCCATAAATTCATCCCGATGAACTTTTGCAAGTATGCTTGCTGCGGCTATGGAGGCAGAAAGCGAATCGCCTTTTTTGACAGCCTTCTGGTTTTTTATGTAAGAGGGGATAATAAACTTTCCATCAACGAGGATTAAGGCTTCCTGCACCAGTGGAAGCAAAGCATCACATGCCCGCTTCATCGCCAGCAAAGACGCCTTGAGAATATTATATTTCTCGATTTCTTCCACGCTGGCTTCACAAATACTATATTTTGCCACTTTTTTAATCTGTTCGGACAGCTCTTTTCTAAGTTTTGGATTTACCTTTTTTGAATCATCTATAAATTTTATGGTTTCACAAATTTCATCATTAAAACAAGGGAAAAATACAGCAGCCGCCACAACTGGCCCAGCGATCGGCCCACGACCCGCCTCGTCCGTACCTATAACTGGACAACCAAAAGCCTTATCAAAGCTTGTTAACTCCTTAATCTTCGGATTCCTGCGGACTTTCAAGCGTCATTCTCCCTATTCTGCCTTTTCTAAAATCGCTGAGTACCAGCTGGGCTGCGCGGTCAAAGTCCGGTTTTCCGCCCGGGAGCAGTAACTTCCTCGACTCAATAATATTTTCCAGCGTTGGCTGTGTAACTTTGTAGTAACCGCAAAACAAGTCTTTATACCTTTCAAATAAAAGCTTGACAAGCGCTTTTGCAACTTCAATTTTATCGTAAGCGGCTTCTCCGATTGAATTCACCATAGCGAGCTTTATTGCCCTTTCCTGGTTTTCCAGCCGGGTTGGTATAATTCCGGGTGTATCGAGGAGTTCCAGCTTCGGATGAATCCTTATCCACTGGATAGTCCTTGTTACACCAGCCTTTTCACCTGTCCTTGCTTTTGCGGTTTTAATGAGTTTATTAATAATACTGGATTTTCCCACATTCGGCATACCAACGACCATAACCCTTATGGGCCGGGGCAGCAGCCCCTTTTGGACAATCTTGTCTATTGCGGGTTTTCCGAGCTCTGCTGCGTGCTTTATAATAGTCGATATGTCTTTGGAGGAAGATGCGCTGGTTAAAATTACTTTTTGGCCTGTTTTTTCAGTAAAAAAATTTAGCCATTTAGTATTTTCGACAGGATCAGCAATATCGGACTTATTCAAAATAAGTAACCTGGGCTTATCGGCTGTAAGCCTGCCCAGGTCTTCATATCTGCTACTTTCCGGTATCCTTGCATCCAAAACTTCAATAACTACATCAACGAGGCTTAATTGACCCTGAAGCTTTTTTTCAGCCTTAGCTATATGGCCGGGATACCAGTGAATTGACATTTGTATACTTACCTTATATTAATTAGAGATTATATTTGTACTGATTTTGTAACTTGCCAGGGGTTTATTAGTCCGTTGAAATCATCTGGAAATTGATTAGCTTTTATTTTATTCCAGTATATAAATAAAGGGTCTTGACCTGAAATTTTCGTTAGATTCCCGATATAATATTTAAAATTTCTAATTTTCTTATCTGGATAGGGAGGAGGGCAAATTATAATTTGTTTATCTGGAGCTAATTGTTTTGCCCTTAATACAGCAGAAGAAAAATCGCTATCCGAGCTTAAAATAAAACATTTGTCATATTGATTCATAATTGTATATTCGATTAACGTTATAGCAATGTTCACGTCAGTATTTTTTTCTTCATGCCTTTTAAGTTTAGTTTTATCTTGTGTATTCAAACAATTTGAACATTTTTCATTATTTTTACATCTAATAATAAACTTATCTTTAAAATTTCCTAAAACTACATCAATATTTTGAGATTTTAAAGCATTAATGTATGTTTTATGTCTTTTCTGACTATGACTGGGTCTATGTTTCGCTATAGCAGAAAAATAAATAATTTTAACGTTTTCTTTATCCTTATCATCAAGATAAGATTCTATAAGACTACGATAATTTAACCATTTTACGCATTCGTTATATTTATCTTGATATTCATCTAATCGATGATAATAATTAAATCCGTCTATTAAGACTAAAACCCTAGACATTAATAAATCCCCTTAAAAGTACAAATAGTAACCATAAAGGTTACTATTGATGTTACAGTATAAACCGCAACGAGTATATTTACATTTTTTACTATGCCAGACAAAATGTCAATACTCCCTACTTGATATTTTTTCAATTTTCAACATCAGAGAATATAGATTATCTTGTGGTCATTTTTTCCTTGATACGTGCAGCTTTACCTGTACGTTCACGAAGATAGTAAAGTCTAGCTCTTTTTACGCTACCTTTTCTCAGGATTTTAATACTTTCGATTCTTGGAGAGTGAAGTGGGAAAACCCTTTCAACTCCAATACCCTGGAATACTCGTCTTACGGTAATGGTTTTTTTGAAGTCGCCGCCCTGTTTTTTAATTACAACGCCTTCAAATGCCTGTGTTCTTTCTTTATTGCCTTCTTTAATACGGACAAATACTTTCACAGAATCGCCAGGTTCCACCTCTGGCAAGGTTTCCTTTTTTTGTTCGTTTTCAAGCTCTGCTATTATAGGATTCATAGTTCTTTTCCTTTTTATTGTGCACAATGTATGGTTAATGATAGTTTAAAAAAAAAATTAGTTCAAGCAGGTGTCTTATTTTAATTCTGGTTAATTAATCTTTGTATTGTGCTGAGCAGCTCTTCCTGGTTAAATTCACTCTTCACAATATATGCATTTGCGCCTGCATTTATTCCTTTTAGCTTATCCTGCTCAGAAGCAAGCGAAGTAACAAGGATAAGAGGAATATTTTTTAATTTTTCATTCTGGCGAAGCCTTTCCGTAAGCTCAATACCATTTATTTCAGGCATTTCCACATCAGAAATTACAATATCATAATTTTCACATGCAATTTTATTAAGCGCTTCAAAACCATTAACAGCCACTTCCACGTCATAGCCTGCTGCTTTAAGAATATTTCTCTGTAAAATCCTTGTAGTCGTAGAATCATCAACAACCAGCACTTTTTTCTTGCAGTTTTCTTCATTCATTTTTACAGGCAATGCAGGTCTTCTGCACGGACGGCCGAAATTAACATATGCTGATTTCACAAGATCACTTACATTCAGGATAAGACACAGGTCTCCTGAACCAAGAGTCGTGATTCCTGCGATATTTCTTACTCTTACAAGCGGCTCTGACAGGTTCTTATGAAGGATTTCCTGATCTCCCACAAGTTTATCCACAATAAAACCGATCTGTGTATCTTCTGCCTGCACTACAATTACAACCAGCTTATCGCTATTATTGCTGTTATCACACATTTCAAGGGTTTCTGCAATGGAACAGATGGGAACTGTCCTGTTATCGACTATAATTATTTTTTTGCCTTCCTTGTATAATATTTTATCCCTGCTGATAAGGTGTGTTGTTTTTATTGCACTGGTCGGTATTGCAAATGTCTGATTATTCACTTTTACTAGAAAGGCTTTAATTGTTGCCATTGTAACAGGAAGCTGGATAGAAACCTGACACCCTTTACCCAGGCTTGATTTAACCTTAACTTTGCCATTTAACTGGGAAATTTTTGTATAAACAATATCCAGCCCAATGCCTCTTCCTGAAATATCGGTCACTGTTTCGCCTGTAGAAAATCCCGGCCAGAAGATAATATTCATTATTTGCTCTTCTGATATAGCTTCAAGCTCTTCCGGGGTTAAAAGCCCTTTTTGCAGCACTTTTCTCCTGATAGCGTCTGTATCAATACCTTTACCATCATCACTTATTTCAATCAAAACACTATTTTCAAGGTGGTATGCTCCCAGCAAGATTCTACCTGTCGGGTGTTTACCATTTTTAATCCTTTCATCAGGAGTCTCAATCCCATGATCTATGGAATTTCTAATAATATGCATAAGAGGCGCTTTGATTTCTTCAATTATTTTTTTATCAACGCTTGTCTCGCTTCCTGTTATGACAAAATCAATGTCTTTATTTTTTTCCCTGGCAATATCCCTTACCATCCTTGGGAAAAGATGGAATATAGTCGCAAGAGGTAACACCCTTACGCTTTTTATTTTCTCTTCAAGCCCGCCTACTATGAGGTTTAACCTTGCGTCGTCTTCCTGTATAACTTTATACAGGGAATTCATTTTAGCCATAAGAGTCGACAACCTGGATGAATTTTCTTCCATAAAGGAATTAACGCT
Source organism: Candidatus Melainabacteria bacterium GWF2_37_15 (assembly GCA_001784565.1). Lineage (GTDB taxonomy): Bacteria > Cyanobacteriota > Vampirovibrionia > Gastranaerophilales > UBA9971 > GWF2-37-15. The sequence goes on along the minus strand of MFRL01000057.1, from coordinate 27,625 downwards.
TTTGGTAATGGAAGATGTTCCAGATGGCGCTTTGTCGAATGTTTTATGATATCTTTCGATATGCCTGAAATATTGCTTTGTTTTATTCCATTCCCTGTACCATTCTTCAATGGTGCGAATGATTTTTTCTGTATCGCTTAAATGTTCTTTTGCCTTGATTTTAGCTATTATAAGTTCGCCCACCTGGTTTACCAGCTGGTCCAGTTTTTGTGTATCTACCCTTAAGGTTTTAATAGTACTGGTATCGCCGAATTTTAAATCAAATTGCTTGAGTTTTTCTTCGTCTCCTACATCGTTTTTGGGAAAAATATCTGCATTTTTCCTTATAGGAGGCAGGGTGGCTTTAGACAAATTATCCTCTTCTTTTGTTTTCGCTTTAACAGGTACAATTTCATTTTGTACAGCCAGTTTTAAGATTTGCTGGAGTACTGTTATCCGCTGCAAAATAAGGCCGGGGTCTTCCTTTGTTTCCTGAGAAGAATCCGTTGTCTGGATTGCTGCAGTAAAACTTTCCTCGATAACGTTAATCATGTCCTGATTTAAAGGAGCAGCTTTTTCCTTTGAGAAAACCAGAATCTCCGTAATTTTTTCAATTATTTCCCTGACCTGGTTATTATTAATTCCACTTGAAAGATCATTAAGCTTAGAAATAACATCCTGAAACTTTTGAATATTATCTTCAGTATGTTGTGAAAATATATGTATATTTTTTATAAAATCGGGTTCTTCTACAATTTCAGGTTCTTCGACAGTTTCATTAAGAGGTTCTACAGGCTTATCCTCGGGATTATAGGTTAGTCTTTCATACACTAAAATAAAATCATCAAATGATGCTTCAATTTCAGAGACTTCACTGTCTGTTAAAACACCGCTTCCCCTTATCGTAGATTCAATTTTAAGCTTAATATCCTGTATTATAGCTATAATACGCTGATTATCGCAGGATTCAAGATGTTTATGCAGCTCATTCAGAAAAAATAAAAATTCTTCAAGAGCATCTATACTTGTAGAAAAAACCTTTAATTTTTCAATATTTACTTTAATTTGAGTAATTAATTTTTTTACTTCCTCTGCCCCTTTAGTAAATACAATCGAAGAACTGGCATGCTTATATGCTGATTCTGCAGGCTCAACTGTTCCTCGCTCTTGTATATTATCTGAGCCGTTTATAATATTTTCCAGAGCTTTAATAACGGGTTCTATTTCGTTACTTTCTGATTTCCCGCGGGTTTCTATTGATTCATTGATTATAGAAGCAATAGCATCAACAGTTTTACAAAGGCTGTCAATTATTTCCGAAGTAATATTTAATTTATTTTCTTTGGCAAGTCCCAGAACATCCTCAAGCTTGTGAGCTATGGATTGTATATCATCAAGCCCGATCATCCGTGCAGCGCCTTTAAGAGAGTGGGCTTCCCGGAAAAGTTCGGATATTACAGAGTGATCTTTAGGGTTTGTTTCAAGCTTCAGAAGATTTTTATTTAATTTTTGTATTTGTTCTTCGCTTTCATCCCTAAAAATCTTTAATATTTCTTCCAGTTCATGTTCGAGGAAATCCATTTAAAATGCCTTATTTACAGCTTTATACTCAATTCCGACAATACTGCTTCTCAATGTTTCCGAGGTTTGCTTAAGGTCGTTAAGCGATAAAAGAGTGTGTTTTATTTTTTCTGCTGATTCCAGTAACCCTTCATCAAGCTGGTTTATTAAGTTATGCACTTCTGATGCGCATTCAAGCTGATGGTCCGTATCTTTAAGGATCCAATCAACTGATTTAACTGTTTCCTGAATTGTTGATCTTAATCTCTCGATATTGTGGGCTATCTGATGGGCCAGGTCAACGCCTGATTCAATTTCCTTTGTGCCTTCTTCAGTTGCCATAACGGTAGAATTTGTAGCCTGCTGGATATCATAAATAAGGGAAGTAATTTTAGCGGTTGCCTGTTTGCTCTCGTCAGCTAATTTCCTGATTTCACTTGCAACAACCGCAAATCCCTTGCCATGCTCGCCTGCTCTTGCCGCCTCAACTGCAGCGTTCAATGCTAACATATTTGTCTGTTCGGTAATATCTTCAACTACACCTATAATGCTTCCGATTTGCTGCGTATGTTCGCTTAATTCCAGGATTAATTCAGCAATAATTTCTATTTTTTGCTTAAGAGTACTCATTTTTTCAATATTCTGCTCTACTGAATCCTGCTCTTTTCCTGATAATTCCAGAGACTTTTGTGAATTTTTCGATACTTCTACAGCGCTGTCCTTTGTTTTTGAGGAGGATTTTTTTAATTTTTCAATTCCGCTGGCAGAATCCTTTAAAAGTTTAATATGTTTATTTATAACGCCTTCCTGGAGGCTTGTTTCCTTTATTATTTCGCCGGATGCTGAACTTGCGTGTAAAATAGCATTGTAAATATAATCGGAAATAGTACTGTATGCCCACTTTTTTAGTATTTCAACAGTTATAATACTCACAAACGACAGAAAAATTATAAAAACAATCCATGGGATATAGTTATCCCCTAAGACTTTTACCTTATAAATTCCAAAAGTCGTCATCATACCCATTAAGAAAATTAGAGATTGGGTAATTCTTGTTTTAATCCTTATTCGTTCTTCCAGACTAAGATTTTTTAACATTTTACAAACTTCCCGTTTTAATACATAACTGATATTATATTTAAAATCCCTCATAAAGAGAACCAAGCAAATATATGAGAAAAAAAATTCTGTTAATAGAAGATAGCCCTATCCAATTAAAAAGTATTGAGTTAACTTTATCAAAACTTGAGCATGAAATATTCACAGCAACAAATGCTATAGAAGGGATAGAATTAGTTTATCAGACCGTGCCTGACCTGATTATATCGGATATTATAATGCCGGAAATAAACGGCTATCAACTTTGCAGGCTGTTAAAAAATGATGATGTAATTAAAAAAATTCCAATTATTTTATTAACCCAGCTTAATGAAAAACTGGATAGCTTCTGGGCACTTAAAGCCGGAGCGGACTGCTTTATAACAAAAAGTAACAATCAGGAAGAATTTTTAAGCCAGGTTACTAATTTCCTGCGTGGAGCAGAAACTATATCCGAAGAAGAAAGACAACAAATAATAAAAGATAAAAAATCCGAAAATAAAGACCTCCAGACAAGGATAAATAATCTTCTTGACCAGTCATTGATTGAATCCACAATTATTAATGAATTTCGGAACCTTTCAGAATTTATTTACTCTACAAGAATTCTTTCCAAGGAGCTGTTTTCCCTGGCGTATTCACTTGTAGATTTTAATGTTGCATGCATTTTCTTTAATGAAAGAGATGATAAAAAGAAAAAATTTCTTCAATTAAGCATACAAAACGCTTCAGTTGAAGAAAGTGTTTTAATGGATATTAAAAAAGATTTTTTCAATGAAATTTTTCCTGATACCTATAAAAAAGAAGAATCAAGCTACGATATTGAAATTGTTGATGCTTTAATAAACGTTCATAACAAAGCGGAAAACATATCTGAATTCCACTCACGACTGGTTATACCGATAGCATACGCAAATAAAGTAATTGGCGGGATTGCATTTTACCACTTAAAATCTGAAAGGCTCAACAATAATAAAATATTTGAAATTATTGTCAAAGAATTAAAGATTTTAATGAGAATAAAGTGGCTTTATTCTGAAACCAAATACCTAGCCATAATTGACGGATTAACAGGTTTATATAACAGGCGGTTCTTTCAGCAGACCCTTGAAAGGGAATTTGCAAGAAGTAAACGGCATAAAACATGCTTAAGTCTTGCCATGTTTGATATTGACCATTTTAAAAAAGTAAATGATGTGTATGGCCATCAATTTGGCGATAAGGTACTTGCTGAAATATCGAAAATCATCAAATCATCCCTGAGAAAAACAGATTATATAGCCCGCTACGGAGGTGAAGAAATTATCCTGATCCTCCCGGAAACTACTACTGCACAAGCAAACATCCCAATAGAGCGAATAAGGGAAAAAATAGAAAGCAGGGAGTTTATGAACGGGAATGAAGCTGTTAAAATAACAATAAGCTGCGGAATTGCCGAAGTGGAAAGTGATGTAAATACACAGGAAGAACTGCTGGCAAGAACCGACAAAGCCTTATACGAATCAAAAAGAGCAGGTAGAAACAAGACAACCATATATAGTTAGGATTTTTTATGAGTATGAACGGGGATTTTTTGGCAATTCGCCCACTTTTAGAGGAAAAAGATACTGAACTATTTTTAATATTTAACCTTGCGGAAAAAACCTATGCTGTTCCTGCTGAAAAAATAAGGGAAATTGTGCAAATTCCTGCCCTTACCGTGATTGAAAAATTCCCTGAATATATAATCGGGCTTTTGAATTTAAGGGGTCAGATAATAAACATACTCGACCTTTCTAAGTTATTAGGACTAGAATCCCAGACATACACCACCGACTATCAGGTATTGATCCTCGACTGCAACGAAAAATCTGTGGGGATCGTTGTGAGTTCCATAAAAGACGTCACTATGCTGGATAAAAAGTATTTCACTCCCCTTCCTTATAAGTCAAATGAAAAAATAATTACCGGCATTTATAAGCATGATGATTCTCTAATAGCTTTTCTGGACATAGAATTAATACTACAAAGCGTGGAAAATGTTGAAATAAATTCCATGGAAGTGGAAAAAGTAAGTATTCCTCAGAAATATTTTCCTACCGATCCTATTTCTAAAACAAAACTATTAAAAAGGGCTGAGAAACTGCAAAAGGAAGCCAGGGTTGATACAGGAAACCTTAACTATCAGGAAAACTACTTTATCTCATTTTGTATGGAGAAGGAAATATACGCCATTAACCTTAAATACGTTAAGGAAATAACCAAGCTCAAGCTTGTAAGTTTTGTATCCGTTCCCTGTGTGCCTGAATTTATTACCGGAATAATAAACCTGCGAGGAGAATTCATAACTATCGTGGATATAAAGTATTTCCTGCAAATCACTAAAACCCCGATTTCCGAAAAAACAAAGGTGATTGTTGTAAAAATATCCGACATCCAGATTGGAATACTTGTAGATGACGTATTCGACATAGAAAATATTCCAACAGAAAAAATGAATTTAAATATACAAACAAAATACGAGAAAAATAAATACACCCTGGCAGAGGTTCTACTACCTGATAACAAGGTAATGAGTATTTTCGACATGAAGAAATTTGTTGAGGACGAGCGACTGTTTATTGAGGATTCAGTTTAAATAGCTATTGTATCCTGGATACCCGCTCAAATATATCGGTGTATATGTTTAAATCAACAACATCTCTTGGGGTTAACTTGGATACATTAACGCTTGAATGAAGAATTTCAGCTTTCTTAAACACCTTCCCTACAGCTTCAGGACATATAATTGTTACACGATTTTTTCTTTCCGGTATTTCATACCCAAATACCTTACTAAACCCTAATTTCAGACATTGCAGCTTACTATATTTTTTCTTTGCCATTTCTGCCATAAGATTTTGAACCTGGGTTTGAACACTTTGTATTTTTTCCCTGGAATTATCAGTTAATGAACATAAATACGCTTTTCTTTCGTTAAAACGACTAGGCTTCGTTGGCAATCTTAGTACCTTATCTAACGGAAATATACCCATTCGCGATCTATCAATTTCTAAAATGTCCCTGTCATTAACCATTATTCCTATATGGCTTATTTTTCTGGAAGCTATATCCGTAATATACGTGGTTGGCTTGTTTGAAAAAGCAACAATATCACCAAACTGAGGTTTAGGTTTATCAATAAGTGTGCCTTGCTTTAACTCATTAAATGTTTTAACTAACTCATCTGCTATTTGTTTCCACGGTTTGCCAGATAAAATTATATCAAGATGGCTTTCGGGTTTTATGTCCAAACAGGCTCTAATTGTTTCTTTAGCTCCACGCAGCCCTTTTACCAACAACACTCCGGGATTCCAGTCATCCAACAAAGTATTGTTAGCTTCACCAACAATTTTTTTATAATCAGCACCAAGAAGCAATTTAGCTACACAATTTTTATTTACAGCATCAATCCTTATGCTGCCCTTAAACGAAGGTTTACGGGAAGGTGCATGTGAAGATATAGAAATTTGAGAAGACACATTTCCTGAAAGCATTGCTGTCTATTTTATCATATGTTTTTGACATTATACAAAACGTTTAAAGAACTTTACATTGTAAATAAGTTTAAATATTCATCCTTAAATATGCTTCAATAAACCCGTCCAGCTCCCCATTCATGACAGCCTCCACATTTCCGGTTTCATAGCCCGTACGCAGGTCTTTGACCATTTTGTAAGGATGAAACACGTAAGACCTGATTTGTGAGCCAAAATTCACATCCATAGCCTCACCTTTCAACTCTGCAACTTTCTTTTCATGTTCCGCCTGCTTTATTGCCAATAGTTTTGACGCTAGAAGCTGCATTGCTAACTCTTTATTCTGGGATTGAGAGCGTTCCTGTTGGCATTTAACAACTATGCCGCTGGGTTTATGCAGGATTCTTACTGCTGTTTCCACCTTATTAACATTCTGGCCGCCTGCTCCGCCAGCACGCATTGTGGTTACCTCAAGATCATCCGGGCTTATATCCACTTTAGATTCAATATCAACCATAACAGGACTTACTTCCAACGATGCAAAGCTGGTCTGGCGTTTGTTACTGGAATTAAACGGCGATAACCTCACGAGCCGATGCACGCCTTTTTCTGCTTTTGCGTATCCATAGGCATATTTGCCGCTTACTTTTATTGTTGCACTTTTAATTCCGGCTTCTTCACCTTGCGATGTGTCGAGGATTTCTGTTTTCCAGCCTCGTGACTCTGCCCACCTTAAATACATCCTAAGAAGCATTTCGGCCCAGTCCTGCGCGTCAGTGCCGCCAGCGCCTGCGTTAATAGTCAAAATCGCGTCAGAATCATCATATTCTCCGCCTAATTTTCTCTGGAGTTCCCATTTATCGAGTTCAGATTTTAGTTTTGCGATTTCCGCCTCGATTTCCGGGTATAAGGACTCATCCTGTTCTTCTTCCGCCAGTTCAATAAGGACCTCTATGTCGTCGGAGCGGGTTTTCCAATTATTATATTCTTCAATTCCTGATTTGAGGTCGCTTAATTCCCTGGATAATTTCTGCGCTTGCTGCTGGTCGTTCCAAATATCGGGGCTCTGGAGCCGGTTTTCCAGTTCAGCTATCTGGTTTTGAATTTTATCCGGGTCAAAGACAACCTCTTACCTGGGTAAGGGTTTCATTTATTTCTAATAATGCTTTTTTATATTCTATAGTCATGGTTTTCCTCCTTAAAAGATCTCATGATTTATTGTAACAAAATATTAAATTTTTGTTTTTAAATTATCAACTTTTTTTTCAGCTTACTTAGACTATTTGGAATGTGTAAATAAGTATTTTATAAAAAAAGGAGAATTATTTATGTTATCAAATTTAGGCATCCAAAGAAGCCAAGTTAACACTTTTGGAGCTCAATCAATTGAGCCAAGTGCTGTTAAACAAAAAATGAAGGAAACTAAAGAAGCTCTCAGTAATAGAAGACATTTTGATATTGCAGATGGCTCTTCTTCAAATTATGGTTTACAAGCAGTCTATCTTGCAGCTAAGAACAACATCTTATTAGAGCAACTAGTTGCTGACAAATTCGACCCTCAAGCATAGAACTTAAAAAGCTTTTACACTATTAACCCTGTCCGTGTGACAGGGTTAATTTAATTTTTACGTAATATTTTTTAATATTTTAACCCAAACATGTCAACTTATTTTTTCAGGGTACTTTACAAAATTGTTAGTTAAAAATTAAATTGTCCGATAAGGCAGAAAGGAATTAAAAATGACAGTTACTAACAACCTTAATTTAGGATCGCCTATAGTTCTAAGAGAAACAAACGACAGTGCCACAGAGCGAGGTGTCAAGGGGAATGAAAGCGTTGAGATGCGTTTATTTATTCCAAAGAAATTTAAAGGTAATGCATTAGGGGGCTATTCTGTAAAATGCGAGCCCACAGAAATAATTCTTGATAAAGATGGAAATAAGCCTGCAAAAGCTTTAGTATATGGCTCAGACGCAACTGATTTTGATATTTACGGCTAAACCCTACCGCTCTTGGCCCGCTCGGCGCCGCAGCATTTTTTGTATTTTTGGCCGCTGCCGCACGGACAGGCTTCATTTCTGCCGACTTTGTCGCCTTTCCTTACCGGTGAATTATCATCTTCAGACGGTGGAACAAACTTCTCCGCTGCTTTCATCAAATCCGTATCTATGGGCTTGTGGTCTTCATCCTGCTGATGCACTATCTGTACCTGGAACTTTGTCCTGTAAAGATGCGCAACAGTTTCCCGCTGGATTTCATGCATCATATTATTGAACATGCCAAAAGCTTCTCTTTTGTACTCAATAAGCGGGTCTTTCTGACCATATGCTCTCAAACCTATGCCATCACGCAACATGTCTATATTATGAAGGTGATCAATCCACTTGCTGTCAATAATTCGGAGAAGGGTATCGCGCTCCAGAGTCCTCATCATATTATCTTCAGATCCTATGGCTTGAGGGTCAGCAACGCTGCTGTGCTCCTTGAGTACAGTATTGTAAAAATCAATTACCTGCTTTTCCTGCTCTTTATATGCATCTACTGCAAGAGTTTTTAGCATATTATGAGCATCTTCATATTTTAGATTTCTGATATCTTCAACACTTACCCTGTCGGATAACTGCGGAACAACTGAATGTACAGCCTTAACAAGAGAGTGTAAATCTTCATCCACATACTCAGCAGGCTTCATTTCAGGGTTTATATAGCTGGAAATTATTCGCTCAATTTCTTTCTCAACCATATAAATAATATCTTCATAAACATTCTCCCCTTCAAGCACCTTTCTTCTCTGCTTGTAGAAGAGTTCTCTCTGCTGATTTATGACATCATCGTACTGCAGAACCTGTTTTCTTGTGTCAAAGTGGTAAGTTTCGACTTTTTTCTGTGCAGATGCTATCTGTGCAGAAACTATGGACGATTCAATCGCCATATCTTCTTCCACTTTAAGCATTTCCATAAGTCCGGATATTCTTTCACCGCCAAATATCCTCATAAGACTGTCTTCAAGGGACAGGAAGAATCTTGTAGAGCCAGGGTCGCCCTGTCTGGCCGCCCTACCCCTTAGCTGATTATCAATACGCCGTGATTCGTGTCTTTCAGTACCTATTACATAAAGCCCGCCTGCTTCCACAACCTGCTTATGTTCTTCTTCGGTTATTTGATAGGCTTCTTCAAGAGCTTCTTCTTTATCCATGCCTTTTTCAATCATTTCCTTGGCGAGGAATTCCGGGTTACCGCCGAGGATGATATCTGTTCCGCGGCCTGCCATGTTCGTTGCTATTGTGATAGCCTCGTACCGTCCTGCCTGGGCAATAATCGCTGCTTCTTTTTCATGATGTTTGGCGTTTAAAACATTGTGTTTTAACCCTTTTTTAGTGAGCATTTTTGACAAAACTTCTGATTTATCAATACTTATCGTACCTACCAGAATAGGTCTTCCCTTTTCATGCTCGGTTTCTATTTCTTCAACTACTGATTTATATTTTTGCAGCTCGGTTTTATAGATAACATCAGGGTGATCTTTCCTGACATCTTTTCTGTTCGTTGGAATTGAAGTTACTTCAAGGTTATAAATCTTTCCAAACTCAGCTTCTTCTGTCAAAGCTGTACCTGTCATGCCAGCCAGTTTAGGATAAAGCCTGAACAGGTTCTGGAAAGTAATACTTGCCAGCGTCTGGCTTTCATCCTGGATTTTAACTCCCTCTTTGGCTTCTACTGCCTGGTGAAGCCCGTCACTCCAGCGCCTTCCGTCCATGAGCCTGCCGGTGAATTCATCAACTATAACTACCTGTCCGTCTTTTATCACATAATCGGTATCCCTATTGTATAATTCCTTGGCTTTAAGCGCCTGCAACAGGTAATGGGCAAGCATTTCCGACGGATCAAACAGGTCTTTTACGTTTAATAACTCCTGTGCCTTATCAATGCCATCCTCATTCAAGATAATGTTTTTATGCTTTTCTTCCAGCTCATAATCTATATCTTTTTCAAGCAATGGTGCTATTCTTGCCATTGTTTTGTATGTTTCAGCTGATTTGCCCAGCTTTCCACTTATAATTAAAGGCGTTCTCGCTTCATCTATAAGAATACTGTCCACTTCGTCAACGATTGCAAAGTTATACGGTCTTTGTACGCACTGTTCAATGCTTCCTGCCATATTATCCCGCAAATAATCAAAACCAAATTCATTGTTTGTTCCGTAAGTGATATCAGCTGCATAAGCATTTTTCTTTTGCTCGAAAGATTCCGACGACCATCCAGACGATAAAACAAGGCCAACACTAAACCCCAGGAATTTATAAATACGACCCATCCACTCGCTGTCACGCTTTGCCAGATAGTCGTTTACTGTAACTATATGCACACCTTTCCCAGTTAGCGCATTAAGGTATGCAGGAAGAGTCGCAACAAGGGTTTTACCCTCACCGGTTCTCATTTCAGAAATTTTACCCTGATGCAAAGTCATTCCGCCAACAAGCTGCATGTCAAAATGCCGCATATTAAGAACTCTTTTTCCTGCTTCCCTGACTACTGCAAACGCTTCAGGAAGAAGTGAGTCAAGAGTTTCACCCTTTTGATACCGTGACTTAAATTCGTCAGTCTTCGCTCTTAACTGCTCATCACTTAAACTGCTGATCTCAGGTTCAAGGGTGTTTATATACTCTACTGTGGGTTGTATCTGCTTGAGTTTCCTCTCATTTGGATCCCCAAATACTTTTAATAATAGTTCAATCATAATGTTAAATTTTATCACACACAAAAATTTATTTATGTAAATTTACCTATATATATGGACAATATTAAAGGATATAATGTTCCACATTAACAATTTTTCTGATAATATATATACTTTGATATGAATTAAAGGAGGCATTATGGGCGAAAATACAATTTATATAGTAGATGTAACCAACAGGGATGGTGTCCAAACTTCAAGACTTGGACTTGCAAAACTTCAAAAAACAATGATTAACCTCCTGCTTAATGACATGGGAATTACCCAGTCAGAATTCGGCTTTCCAAATACCCGTCACGAAATTAATTACCTCAATGCCAATCTGCAACTGGTAGACAGAGGAGTTATCACAAAAACTAAGCTGAGCGGCTGGATGAGAGGACTGGCAAGTGATGTATATGAATCATTCCAAAATGTCCCAAGGCTCCAGCATGTAAACCTTTCAGTTTCCACTTCCGACCAGATGATACAGGGTAAATTCAGGGGCAATAAATCAAAAGACGACATAATAAAAAGTATGACTGACGCTGTTGAAGCAGCGTTGGCTTGCGGCGCATTAACAGTAGGCGTTAATTCTGAAGACGCTTCCAGGACAGATGAAGAATTTTTAATCAGATTTGCAAAAGCAGCAAAAGATCACGGTGCGCACAGGATCAGATACTGCGATACCCTTGGCTATGATGATCCTCATACAACCTATCACAGAATACATAACCTTGCTAAAGCTGTAGAACTGCCAATAGAACTTCATTATCATAATGACCTTGGAATGGCGGCAGCTAACTCAGTGATGGGCGCGAAAGCAGCTATTGATGCGGGAGTTGATGCTTATATTAACACCGCAATAAACGGTATGGGCGAAAGAGCAGGAAATGCTGATCTTGTATCCTGCATACTGGCAATATTAAAATCAAGCGGATTTAACGGTAAATATAAACTTGATCCAAATATTGATCTTTGTACAGCCTGGACCCTTGCAAAATATACCTCCTACGCATTTGGAGTACCGCTTCCTATTAACCAGCCAGCTGTTGGCGATAACGCATTCGCGCATGAATCAGGAATCCACGCTGATGGCGCTTTAAAAGACAGAAGAAACTATGAATTATATGACTTCGAAGAGCTAGGAAGAGGCGAACCCGAAGTGGTTGAAACCGGAAGACTAATTACCGTTGGAGAATACGGCGGAATTAAAGGTTTCAGAAACGTTTATGAAAAACTTGAAATAGAATTTAAGGATGAAGACGAAGCAAGAAATATACTTGAGCTGGCAAGGTATGCTAACGTACATACACAAAAGCCGCTTCTGGACAACGAGCTGAAATTTATCCACAATTACCCTGACATTGCAGCAAAATTAATGACTGTAACTCCTTACTATGTGCCGAGTGGGGCTCTTAAACAAAGAGTTGAGAAATCCCAATCCCAAAAGGTACAGGAAGAACAAACTCTTTGCGAAGTAACTGAAAATCAGGGAATACAGTGTAATTAAGAGGTTTATTAATGGGAAAAACAATAGCGGAAAAAATAATCGGCGAACACTCAGGAAAAAAAGTTACAGCCGGGGAATTTGTGGTGGCTAACGTAGACGTTACAGCAGTGCAGGACGGCACAGGCCCACTAACTATTCAAGAAATACAAAAAATTAATCTTGAGCAGGCCAAAAACCCCTCAAGGACAATTTTATTCATCGATCACGCCGCACCAAGCCCAAGAAAAGAGCTTTCTAACGCTCATAAAATACTCAGGGATTTTGCAAAGAAAACAGGCGCAATCCTGTCAGAAGTCGGCGAAGGCGTATGTCACCAGCGACTTGTGGAAGACTTTGTTAATCCGGGAGAAATATTGGTTGGCGCTGACTCACATACTTGCACATCAGGAGCACTGGGAGCATTTGCTACAGGCATGGGATCAACTGATGTTGGTATTGCTATTGCACTCGGCAAAACCTGGCTCAAAGTGCCGGAAACTTTTAAAATTGACGTACACGGCAGCTTTCAGCAGGGTGTTTATGCAAAAGACTTAATTCTGCACTTAATCGGCTTAATAGGCGCTGACGGCGCAACATATAAAGCCCTTGAATTCACCGGTGAAACCATAAGAAAAATGCCTATGACCGACAGGTTCTGCCTGTCCAACATGGCAGTTGAGGCCGGAGGCAAAGCAGGCCTCATCGCATCAGATGAAATTACCCGTCAATACCTCATTTCCAGAGGCCGTGGCGACAAATTCCGGCCGATCGACTCTGACCCGGACGCTGTATATGAAAGGGTGATAAACATAGATGCATCAAAGCTCGAACCCACGGTTTCCTGCCCGCATACAGTTGATAATACAAAGCTGGCCAGGGAATTAAATGATGTGAAGGTTGACCAGGTGTTTATCGGTAGCTGCACAAACGGAAGAATTGAGGATTTACGCATAGCAGCAAACATTTTAAAAGGCAAAAAAGTGCATAAAGATGTGAGGCTGCTGGTAGTACCCGCCTCAAGAGAAATATTTATCCAGGCTTCAAGAGAAGGCTTGCTGGAAATCTTTGCAGAAGCAGGCGGTGCAATAAACACACCGGGATGCGGGCCATGCGTTGGTGTTCATGCAGGGATTCTGGGTGACGATGAAGTGTGTCTTGCCACCCAGAACAGGAACTTCCAGGGTAGGATGGGGAACCCTAAAGGGTATATCTATTTAAGCTCGCCAGCGACTGCGGCATTTAGCGCGCTAAGGGGAAAAATTTCTGATCCAAGGGAGGTATTAGTAAAATGATTAAACAAGGAAAAGCATGGAAATTCGGCGATGATATAAGTACAGACCACATAGCTCCCGGAAGACTATTCCACTTGCGGACAAACCTTCCTGAGCTGGCAAAACACGTACTTGAAGATGCAGACCCGGAATTCGCGCAAAAAATGAGCGTCGGCGACTTTGTAGTTGCAGGGAATAACTTTGGGCTGGGTTCTTCTAGAGAGCACGCCCCGCAGGTATTAAAAATTGCAGGAGTTAATGCGGTTTTAGCAAAATCCTTTGCAAGAATATTCTTTAGAAATGCGATTAATATCGGGCTTTTGCTTGTAGAGTGCAATACTGACATGATTAATCAGGGCGATGAACTTGAACTCGACCTTGCAGCAGGAATTATAAAAAATAAAACACAGGCAACAAAGATTAAAGCGACTCCATTGCCTGATGTTATGATAAAAATCCTCAATGATGGCGGATTAGCCAAACATATTGAAAAATACGGTGATTTTCAGCTGGTTTAGTCTTGATAGCTTAAATGCCCGATTTTCTTATATGGGTTATTGGTATAAGAATCTTGTTCCAGAGTTATTTCTCTAAGGCCTGGATGTTGTAAATCAATAGCTTTTACCTCTCCATCTTTCACATTACTAACTAAATAGTTAGTTACACCGAAGCAGCCAGTATTTTTAGTCAGTACATCACCTTCTTGTACTTTTTGATCTCCTGTAACTGTTTTGAAGCTTAAACCATCTACAATCCTAGGACGTTTTTCCCTTTCCAATGTCATTCTTCCAAAACATACATTTTTAGAAGATATTGAACTTAACATACACTTTTTCTCCATATATTTGTAACCCACATATTTTTTAAGTAAGCTAAAAAGGAAAATTGCTAAAATTAACTGAAAATTTTAAGTTATGTAAAGAGGAGAATATAATGCACAACATAACCCTAATACCCGGTGATGGCATAGGTCCTGAGATTACAGAAGCGATGCTTACGGCAGTAGAAGCCACAGGCGTTAAAATAAATTGGGAACGAGTAGAAGCAGGCGCAGATGTTATAGACAAATACGGCACACCCCTGCCTGAACATGTACTAGAATCAATAAGAAAAAATAAAGTGGCAATAAAAGGCCCATTAACTACACCAATCGGCACAGGATTCAGGAGCGTAAACGTAGCACTAAGAAGAGAACTTGACCTTTACACATGTTTAAGACCAGCCAAATCCATCAAAGGCGTTAAGTCCAGGTTCGATAATATAGATATAGTCATAGTAAGAGAAAATACAGAAGACCTCTATGCAGGAATTGAACGCCAGATTGACAAAGACACAGCCGAATCCATCAAAAGGATCACCAGAGGCGCATCTGAAAGAATCGCCAAATACGCATTTGAGTATGCGGTTAAAGAAAACAGAAAAAAAGTAACTGCTGTTACAAAAGCCAATATCTGCAAGTTTTCCGATGGGCTTTTCCTTGAAGCCTGCCAGAAAATAGCTCAGAATTATCCTCAAATAGATTATGAAGAGCGGCTAATCGATAATATGTGCATGCAACTTGTACAAAAACCCGAATTATACGATGTTCTCGTACTACCAAATATGTACGGTGACATAATTTCCGACCTGGCCGCAGGACTTATAGGCGGGCTGGGTATTGCGCCAGGGGGAAATATTGGGGACGGAATAGCTTTATTTGAACCTGTTCATGGCAGCGCGCCAAAATATAAAGGACTTTACAAAACAAACCCCACCGCATTAATTCTTTCTGCTGTAATGATGCTGAAGTATATAGGAGAGACAGAAGCGTCAGAGCGACTCTATAAGGCAGTTGCGGATGTTATTGGGGAAGGGAAAACAGTGACCTACGACCTCGGAGGCAGCGCTTCAACTCTTGAAATGGGAAAAGCTATTGCCGAAAAAGTGTAATGTTAACAATTATTAATAAAACTTCTTATTTTCCAAAATAAGTGTTGATTGTACAATTAAATAGGCATATAATAAGTATATAATTTGCACTTAATAATCAGAGGTGAAAAATGGTTAATGTTGACCGGATTAATTCTATTGTTTTTGACCTTAAGCAATCTGTGGAAGATTTAGGAAATGAACTGAAATTAATGATCATCGACTCTCAAAATTTAAATCAAAGAATTAGAGTACTTGAAGAAAAATACGAATTAGAACAAGAATAAAAACCTATGGAATAAAAAACCTATGAAACTTAAAGCCAGCCTGTTAGGCTGGCTTTTTATTAGAAATCCCCGGCTTCAATTTTGTTTAGACCTTTTCGTTACCTATATATATAAAAACTAAATATTAATTATATTTTAATAATTTAGAATTTTTGTTACAAAAATTCAAATTTCTGCTTATTAAAATCTGGTAATGGTTAAAAAGTAACTGTTTTCTTGGGGCCGAGCGAAGCTCGGCCCCAAGAAGTGGGCTGGTGACCCTTCGGGTCACCAGCCCACAAAAAATAATACAAATATGAATCAAAATTTGAGTGCTCCCTAAAATCCAAATACGGTATTTGAATGATGATTTATACGCTGGTGTCATTAAAATCAATATTAGGGAATTAATCAGGTATTGGTCTATAATGATGAGCACATCATCAAATGTAAATTTTAATCTTTTTAATCAGAGCAAGCAAAAAAAGCTGTCTGACGCTGATGTTAGTACATTTTGGAATAAGTACGAAAATGATCGTAGTGATAAAGAAGTACGGGATAAATTAATAATTCAATACATATACCTTGTAAAATATGTTGCCGGAAGGTTAAGAATCAGCCTGCCAGCAACTATTTCTACTGAAGACATCTCAAGTTATGGAGTGGAAGGACTTATTGACGCAGTGGAAAAATTTATTCCAAGCAAGGGAGTGAGATTTGAAACATATGCCCTTTTAAGGATACGCGGCGCTATTATAGACAGGATAAGAAGCCTTGACTGGGTTCCCAGGGGAGCACAAAAAAGATATAAACAAATCCAGGCATTTATTTCTGAATACCAAAACAAATTCGGCAAAGCGCCAAATACAGAACTGATTGCAAAACATCTTGAAATATCAAAAGAAAAAGTGGAGGCTTCCATGCTTGAAATGGAAAGTAACACCATGGTTTCAATTTATGACAGAAGGGATTCATCCCCGGACGGAATCGAGCTGATAGACACGATTCAGGATAAAAAAGTTGATGATCCTCTTGCACAATTAGAAAACCGGGATGTTAAAAATGAACTCTCCAGAGCGTTATCGAATCTGCCTGAAAGAGAAAGAATGATTCTTGCGCTTTACTATCACGAGAATATGACCCTGAAAGAAATCGGCACTACCTTAACTATATCCGAATCACGGGTTTGCCAGCTCCATGCGCAGGCTATTATGAAATTAAGGAAACTTTTAAGTTCAAAAGACGTACGATCAAAGAGTACTTTTAAATGAGCGAAAATATAAGAGAAAATGCAAGGTTAGCCTATGGATTGGCCTATTCATCAGCCTCTAAAGGTTATCTTGGAGCAATTTTAATAACTGATTACAAGGGATTTCCCTTGGAATTCCGATACACTGATCCTATTGTGCCGACTAAAATCCAACAGGTGCTTTATGGAGAAGGGCTGGAAAAATATTTAAAAATTGATGTAATTACTGACAGCCTAGTTAAGGCACTGTCAAAGGATATTTCGGTATTATTTGTCCAGGATGAAGACTTACTTGAGTACAAAGGCAAAGAAATCCCGATAGTCAGGTTGTCTTCCACCAAAATGGCTCCCTTATCCGGCCCAGGAGACCACCAGAAATTAAAGAGCAATGAACTTCTTCTCCAAACCTCACATGCTCAGAATCCGGTAAGGCTGTTGTTCAAGGAGGATTTTAAGTGCGAGGGGCCTGATTTCGAGGCCATTATTGAAAAAATAATCAAAGCAGGCAACTTTATGGATGTTGACGAGCCATTAATGCGTATACAAAAAACATTGGAACTTGTTTGCGAACAGAAGTTATAATTTTAT
>MFRL01000057.1:0-9926 GCA_001784565.1 Candidatus Melainabacteria bacterium GWF2_37_15 | reverse complement strand
GACGGTATCGGGGATTTCCGGGGGCTGATTGAAAAGCTGGACTACCTGCAAGACCTCGGCATAAACACCATCTGGGTTTTGCCATTTTATGTGTCCCCTCTAAAAGACGACGGTTATGATATTGCTGATTATTTTAATATAAACCCAGATTATGGCTCTTTAAAAGACTTTAAGGCCTTCACAAGAGAATGCAAAAAGAGAGGCATCAGGGTAATGATTGAGCTGGTCGTTAACCACGTATCTGATCAGCATCACTGGTTCCAGGACGCTATTAAGAATGGCCCTGAAAGTAAGTACTGGGATTACTTTATCTGGAGCGACGATGATAAGAAGTTTAATGACACCAGAATAATTTTCCAGGATACCGAAAATTCCAACTGGGCCTGGCAGCCTGATGTTAAAAAATACTACTGGCACAGGTTTTTTTCAGCCCAGCCTGACTTAAACCACAACAATCCTAAAGTAATCAAAAAAATAAACACTATAATAAAACACTGGGGAGAAATGGGGGTTGACGGTTTCAGGCTTGATGCTATTCCTTATCTCTGTGTAAAAGATGGAACGTGTAATGAAAACCTTCCTGAAACCCACGGAGTAATAAAAAACTGGAGGAAATATCTAGACCTCCATTTTCAAAACAAAGTATTTCTTGCGGAAGCCAACCAGTGGCCAGCAGATGTTGTGGAGTATTTCGGCGATGGTGATGAATGCCACATGGCTTATAATTTCCCGCTGATGCCCAGAATATTTATTGCCCTGCGCAAGGAATCCAGAAAACCTATTGTGGAAATTATGGAAAAACTTCCTCAAATACCGGAATCCTGCCAGTGGGCTTTATTTCTCAGAAACCATGACGAACTTACGCTGGAAATGGTAACTGATGAAGAGCGTGACTACATGTACAGTGAATACGCAAAACACCCAAAAATGAAGCTTAACCTCGGAATACGCAGACGACTGGCACCTCTTGTTGATAAAAGCAGAAGAATCATAGAAGTTCTTAACTCAATTCTTTTTTCTTTTCCCGGCACGCCAATTATATACTATGGCGATGAAATCGGAATGGGAGATAATGTTTATCTGGGTGACAGAAACGGCGTAAGAACACCTATGCAGTGGTCACCGGACAGAAATGCAGGATTTTCCCAGGGCTCTCCTCACCAGCTATACTTACCTCCTATTATGGATTCTGTATACAGTTATCAGGCCATAAACGTGGAAAGACAACTGGAACAGCCTTCCTCTCTTTTGAATTTTATGAAAAAAATAATTGCAGTCAGGAAAAAATACAAGGCTTTTGGCAGAGGTAACATTGAGTTTTTAAACCCTAAAAACCACAGAGTCCTTGCATACGTAAGGAGTTATAAATGTGAAAAAATCCTGTGCCTTGTAAATCTTTCAAAAAAAGCGGAGTTTGTGGAAGTTGACCTGGAAAAGTATAATGGAAATGTTTTAATAGAAATTTTTGACCAGAGTATTTTCCCTAAAATATCTGGTAATAAATATATTTTTACCATGCAGCCCCATTCATTTTTCTGGTTTGAGATAATTGGCGAGTGTGATGTTGAGGATAGTAATAATGAAACGCTTTTACCATAAAGTCTTATCTTTTTTTTCAGGACTTAGAACAAAAATTAACACAGCTGATATTAAAAATTTTGATGTGAGATTCAAGGATAAAGATTTCCTGGAACGCCCTGACGTTACTATGAACGAACTCAACCCAACCTATGTTTTAATAAGAAACCTGGTGTTTCATCCTGAAATAAAACTCAATATAATGCAAAGCTTTAAATCTCTCCTAAAATGGAATGAGTTAAACCTGTATTATTCTGTAGTTCTCAGAAATTATTTTCTTGGATTTGAGGCTAATACAAACAAATTTGATTATTCTGACATACACTTGGATAAAAATATAAGAATAAACGAAGAAATAGTGCAGGTTTTACCTTATGTAAGGAAGGTGAACAATAAAAAACTTTTTAAATTTCCTTTTATTAAGCGGCCTATTCATAAATCATACTTTTCCAGGGAACAGATGAAGGATTTAAAAGAAAAAATTGCTGCACAGAATAAGACTGGCTGGACAAATATAGAAATCTTTGAAATTTATGACAAATTTCATTATAATTTTTTTTCAAACATAAAACAAATCCCGGGTGGTAAAGAACTTGAATGTTTGCCAAATATTTCAACGCTCGACCAGTTTCCTGAAACAATGTTTTACCTTGTTATAGGGAGAAAGCGTGATACAGGCGAACCTGTAAAAGCAATTATCAACCCGGCGGATATAAAAAAGAGTAATTAAAAGTAAACTGTTCAATTATGAAACTTAAAATTCTAATAGTTTTTATTTTACTGTTTATCGGTTTTAATGTTCAGGCAGAGCCTGGAAGTATTGATATTGGTTATCCTGTAGTGGATGAAATGGAAACCAGGGTGCTGGGCGCAGCTTATTCGCAGGAAAACATATATCAGAGACTTAACAGACTGGAAACAAGAGTATTCGGAAGCGTCACAAACGCTCCCTTAAGTGACCGGGTGGATAAATTAAAAGATACTGTGCTTGGGGTAAAACCGGATCCAATTGAAGATTACCCGCAACCGGACATAATGCCGAATTTAATGTTTTCTCAAAGTCCCCAAAGTCCTGAAGAATACAAAATAATCTTATATGAACTTGAAAAAAAGCTGCTGGGTAATGTTTATATAACAGAGCCCATGGATACAAGAGTCTCAAGGCTGGAAAATCAGGTTTTTGAGCAATCTTCCGACAGTTATCCTATGGATGAAAGACTTCAGCGCCTTTGTGCATATGCAGATGCCAGAAACTCCAACGAATATTATGATGACCAGGCTCAATTAAGGCAATACAATAATGTATCCAACGGAGTAAGGGTAATGTCGATACTTTTTATGATCCTACAGGCATTTCTTTAAATTATTTTTTACGGCCTTTGCCTTTAGTTACCACATCAGATTGGGTATCCGAAATAGTGCTTGCTGTCGTGCTGGATGTTGTACTTGCTGTAGTAGCAGCAGGTGCAATGCTGGATGCAATAACAGATGCTATACCACTGGTTATGTTGCTGGGTAAAATACTGGATGTAGTGCTAGATGTACTTTTGTCTTCCGTGCTGGATTTATCATCATCGTCACTTTGCGAAACGGTGCTTGATGTTACAGTACTTGGAGTACTGGAAACAGTACTGGATTTATCATCATCATCGTCACTTTGCGAAACAGTTTTTGGGGTACTCGAAACAGTACTGGATGTATCTTTAGCTGCACTGTTATCCGCATTATTTGAGATATTCAGTACAATGTTGTAAATATTTTGTAGAAGCTCACTGCCGCTTGTTACTTTATCATCACTTTCTACTTGATTGCTGGTTTCTTCATCATCATCTTCTTCTACTTCTTTATCATCTTCATCGTCATCTGGAATGTTAACCCAGTTGGAAACAAATGGTTTTTCAGCAACAGTGTTACTGCTGCTGGATGTATCATGAGCTTCTTCACTAGCTTCGTCGCTGTTAGAAGTTGTATAAAAACTTATTGGTGTATCGTTAGCTGCACTATTTTGCGAACTACCGGATGAGCTAGCTTCAACAGCCTGAGTGCTGTCCGAAGATCCAAACATGCTCATTATCATCATAAAAAACATCATCATCATTTGCATCATACTGGAATTACCTTGAGCTCCCATCATGCCCATTCCACTGCTTTGAGCCATCATAGGTGATCCCATTCCCATCATGCCTGTGTTCATGCCCATCATGCCGGTATTCATACCCATTGATGGATACATTCCCATAGAGCTAACACCACCACCATACATAGGATTAATGCCATTAGTATAATAGGAATTAGTTGAAGTCCAATCCAGAGGATTATAGCTGCTGCTGGATATTGAGTTATAGGGGTTGTAATTCTGTCCTAATGAAACTGAAAGAGGCTGTGAATAAACAGGTGATCTGTATTTTGCTATCATACCGTAAGTATCAGATATAAAAGGGTATAAAGTATGATTCGAGGATAACACCGACCCTGCATTTGGATAATCATATATGGCTGGGTATGGCGATGAGGACGATGTGGGGAAAATAGATGAAGAAGGCTGTGAGGCTTGTGATGCAACTGGTGCGCTACCTCCGGTAAACATTTTCATCATACTTGCCATCGCGTTTTGCATTGTCGTTGAGTCAAAATTTAATGCACACATATCTCGTTCCTCTTAAAGTCTTGCTAAAAATTTTTCTGCTACTATAGATATAATAAAAATATAAGGTATATATTACCTATATAAAAACATAGAAGCTTAAAAAATTGCTAAAATTTTTAAAGAAAATCATAAACTAAACTTAAGTATCTAGAATTGAGGGCAGATGCTGTGAAAAAATATATAAAAAGGAGGAAAACAAATGCCTTATAATACGAATAAAGACTTACCCGATTCAGTTAAAAACCGCTTGCCTGAAGACGCACAGGATATCTACAGGGAAGCATTTAATAATGCATGGGAACAGTATGCTGACCCGAAAGAAAGACGGGGAAATGAATCAAGAGAAGTAGTCTCTCATAAAGTTGCATGGACAGCCGTTAAAACCAAGTACGAAAAGCAAGGCGATAAATGGGTTCCTAAAAAAGAAGCGGCATAATAATACTTTTGTATTAACCTGAATTGGCAATTAAAGTAAAAAACCTTTTCTGTTTTTATACAGGAATGAGGAAAATAATACTAATCGCAGTTGCCCTGTTCTTTGTGGGACAAGGAACATACCTTGCCACAAATTTTGCCTTTAACGGCTGGTTTTTCCGGCCGGATAAAGTAATAACTGTAAGATTCAGGGAAGTTCCTCCTGTTATAAAATTTGCCGGAGATGTAGGTGTATATTACAGGGGTTACAAAGTCGGCAAAGCCACCTGCAAAAAGCTTTCTAATGACCAAAAATACATTCTTTTCTGCGTTGAAATAAATTATAAAAACCTGAAACTTCCAGCAAACACACAAGTAATACTTAAATCTCAGGATTTTTTTGGAGACAGGTATTTTGACCTCGTTTACCCTGAAAAACCATCAGAAAAGATGATTGCTCACGGAGATGTTGTTGATGGAACAGCAGTATATGAAAGGGTGGATAAATACCTGGTCGAAGAAATGGAAAAAGGGGAGCTAGGTGCGCTTATATCCAACCTTAATTACCTGACAGGCGGAGCAAGAGCGATTTTAGGCGGTAATAAAAAAGAACTTGGTAAAGTTTCTGAAGATGTAACTGAATCAGTTGAAGATCTTTCATACATTACAAAAGAACTAAGGACTATTTTAGCTAACCCTGAAGTTAAAAAAGATATTAAGGAAGCTATTTCATACGCTCCAAAGTCTTTAAAGAATATTAATGAACTCCTTTCACAAGAAGATTTAAAAAAAATCATTAAACAGGCTCCCGGCCTGCTGGGCAACACTGTTACAAGCCTGCAAAGCGTAAGCCAACAACTTCCTGCGGTAAACCAGAGCATAAAGGAAGTAAATGGGAGTATTGAAGATGTTGATAAAAGTGTGGAAGGAGTTAATGCACGTCTTGATATAACAAATCCACTCTTTTCTGAAACAAATCAACAACTGGGATGTTTAAACCCCAAAATTCCTGTAATCCCACAGGAATTGATTACTCAAGCCAATATAACTCTCAAAAGATATGACTGCATTGGACAATCCCTGAGTGAAACAGCAAGTAAAGATTTTCTATTCTTCAGGTTTCTGTTTGGGAGGCCGGGCAAATCGTTTGAAAACTGCATAAATGCCGGGAATGGTTATTATTATTGCTGCCCGCAAAATAATACAAATCGGTAATGTATCATTATTTGATTTGTTTAACATGACTCTTAGTTTATGAGTAAAACAAAAAGGAGATTTTTATGGAAGGAAGAAGAGGACCCGGAAAAGGGCACGCCTTCGGAGCTGCAGCAATAACCCATGCTATTAAAGGAATGGACTTTCCAAAGTCAAAACAAGAACTTATAAATGAAGTAGGCAACGAGGAGGTGGAATTCGAAAAAGGACAGCCAATGAAAATGAGAGATATCCTCGAAATGCTGCCAAGTGACGAATACAATTCACCTGCAGACCTTGAACACGATGTTCATGAAGCAATGGGAAAAGCTGCTTAACAGCAGCTTTTCTGATATAATTACACCATGGCAATTATCACAATACTTGACTATGGTGCCGGGAATTTAAAGAGTGTGACTAACATTCTTGAGGTTTTGAACTGTGAATATACAGTAACTGACAAAAAAGAAGATATTATAAACGCAGAAAAACTAATACTGCCCGGTCAGGGGCATTTTGGACAATTCATGGAAGCCCTCAATAAAAAAGACTTATCCACCTGCCTTGTTGAAAAAATAAAGTCAGGAATCCCCTTTCTTGGAATATGCCTGGGCATACAGGTTTTATTTGAAGAAAGCGAAGAAGCTCCGGGCATTAAAGGACTAGGTATATTTAAAGGCAAATGTGTAAGATTTACTCAGGGCAAAGTCCCGCAAATCGGCTGGAATAAACTCCAAACCACCGCTAATAACTCGGTATTAACTGAGGATTATGTTTATTTTGTGAATTCCTACCACGTTGTGCCGGAAGATAAAAGCATTGTATCAGCATATGCCAGCTATAACGTTGATTTCGTAGCCTCACTGGAGCATAAAAACATATTTGCGTTCCAGTTCCACCCGGAAAAAAGCGGAAAAGTGGGGTATGGTTTCCTGAAAAACTTTATGCAACTTTGAGCTTAAAACCAAGCCTGGACAAAATAGTCATAATTGTATCAAATTGAGGCTTTTTCTTATTGTTAAATATCCCATAAAGATTGCCTCTATTAAGTCCTGCTTCACGCGCAAATTTTGAGATTGACTCGTTTGCTTTAATTACAAATTCAAGAGATTTCACGAATTCTTCAGCATTGCCGTCTTCCAAATATGATTCCAAGCTTGCATTAATGAATTCTTTTGAGAATTCTTTGTCTTTTAATTTTTCTATTAAATATTCATCAAAATTAACTGAACTTTTCATAATCATATTGTACGCTATAGCGTACAAATTATCAAGCCTTATAAATTATAAAGGGTTTTGTATTAATATAAAAATATGAATTCCAACAATGATTTTTTAAAAACTTTACTTTTACTTAATCTACCATTAACCTTGATTTTTCTGGCAGGATGGGGAGGCAGTTTCGGTTTATGGTTTTTTCACTTGAGTTTATATGGTCTTAAAAACTCTCAAACTATAAGTGATTTTTTATATTGTTTAGGTTTAATATTATTATTTTATATATTTCCAGTCATTATATGGATTCTTTCAATAAAATATTCAATAAAGGATTATTTAAAAAATAGTCCTTTAACAAAAAACAAATAACGGTTGTTGTTTTAGGTTTTATTTATATGCCAATTTCTGTTTATTGGTTTATTGAGCTTATTATATCTTTCCCGGATTAATTGTTTTTGATAGCTAAGGCGAATACATGATTAAAATCGCAATCACAGGCCCCATAGCTTTAAGAGTTCTTATTTGGTATAATTCTTAAAACGGGTAAGCCCCGAACACTTCCCCTGCTGCTACGCTCAAAACGTAGAAACTGGCAGAGAAGGGAGGTGATGCTGAGTGAAGGTAAAATTTGCCCTTAGCGAGCGGGAATTAATAATACTTGCTGTTATAATTCTCCTCCTAAACGGTAAAAAAGACCTAGTAGAAATACTAAGTCTTTTTAATTCCTTCTAAAAGGGGCTTTTAATGAGGATGTCTTAGCAGGGCATCCTCGCCCTTTAACTAAAGTATAACATATCTTAAAAATTTTTAAAGTCTTGCAACATTATGATTAAAATCGCAATCACAGGCCCCATAGCTTCAGGAAAGTCGCTTGTCGAGGAGTTTCTTCGGCAGGAAGGCGCAGTTACTCTTGATACAGACAGAGTAGCGCATAAAATACTTGAAAATAACCCCAAAGTCCTTGCCCTGTTTGCTACAACAGACAGAAAACAGCTTGGGGAAATCGTGTTTTCAGACACACAAAAATTAAAAAAGCTGGAAAGCATCATCCACCCTGAAGTCAAACGAATTGTGCAGGAATTTTTTGAAGAAAATAAGGATAAAAAACTCGTTGCTGTGTCGGTTCCCCTCTTATATGAGGCAAATATGGAAACCATGTTTGATTATGTAATTATGGTGACGGCTAACGAGGATATAAGACTTCAAAGATTAATGGAAACAAGAAACCTCAGCAAAGAAGAAGCCTTAAAAAGAATTAGAGCGCGAGATGTACAGCCGCAGGGTGATTTCATTATAGAAAATAATGACACTATTGATAATTTGCAGAAAAAAGTTAAAAATATACTCATGCAGATAAGAGAAAAACATTAATGATCCTCGTAATAGATAACTACGATTCCTTTACATACAACCTTGTCCAATACATAGGCGAACTCGGCGCTGAATCCGTGGTTTACAGGAACGACCAGATAACACCCGAAGAAGCGGAAAACCTAGCCCCCTCACACATAATAATTTCCCCCGGGCCGGGAACCCCCGACGATGCCGGCGTTTCCAAAGACATAATTTCTTATTTTGCTGGCAAAGTACCTATACTTGGCGTATGCCTTGGCCACCAAGGAATAGGCGAGGTTTTTGGCGCAAAAGTGGTAAGAGCACCATACCTTATGCACGGTAAAGTGTCACAAATAACATACGAAGCGGACGAGCCCCTGTTTAAGGGAGTAGAGAACCCCTTCACCGCTACAAGGTATCATTCGCTGGTAATAGATAAAAATTCCATTGAAAGGACGCCATTAAAGATAATTGCAAAAACGGACGATGATGTTGTCATGGCAGTACGGCACTGCGAATACCCTAACCTGCTGGGCATACAATTCCATCCTGAATCAATACTCACAAGAGCAGGCAAACAAATATTGTCAAATTTTGTAATTTCCACTACAATAAAATAGCAAAAACTAATGGGGTATAGCCAAGCGGTAAGGCACCTGGTTTTGGTCCAGGCATTCAGAGGTTCGAATCCTTTTACCCCAGTTTTTTTATAGAAAAACTAAGATAATGTTTTTATTCGGGACTGTACATATTTTGCGGGTATAAACATTGCAGAAAACGCTGATAAAACAAGAGAAAAACTAAGAAAAACAAGTGTGGTCTGTATACCCCAAATGCTTGCTATGAATCCAACAGGTGTAACCATTATAAAACCTATTCCCACCGCAGTTCCTTCAATAGCGCTTGATGCTAAAGCTCTGTTTTGAGGAGCTATCGTTTGAGCAACTACTGTATCTACAGCAAGGTGCATAGAAACGAAAAATCCCATAAGTACTATGAAAAAAGAGGATAATAAAAACGAAGTTTTCAGAAAATATATTCCAAGTAAAAAACAAGGCAGTGCAAAAAGCACAGACGTCATTAATACAATTCTTTTATTTATAAAATTTGATACATAACCACCCGTAAAAGCAGCTATTGCTCCAATATATATCAGCAAACCAAATAAAACCCCGATGGTAAAGGTAGAAATATTGTACTCTCTCCATAAAAAAGGCATAAAAACCAGGAAGGAGAGCATAAACACATGTCTGAAAGAAGTAAACAAAACTACAGGAATTAAGGATTTAAATACTTCAGGATAATTTGTAATGGTTTCTTTTCTATGTATTGTTGTATTAACAGGTTTTACAAAGAACATTTTATAAATTAACGCTGTCATAATAATACCTGGAATCATAACAAAGATATTGGCTTCCAGCCCAAATTTTTCAGTAATAAACGAAGAAACCAATGGTCCTGTACCGTGGCCTAAAACGATAGCAGCTATATAAATTGCAAAAATCGTATTTATTTTTTCCTTACTAAAATATCCTACTAT
>MFRL01000056.1 GCA_001784565.1 Candidatus Melainabacteria bacterium GWF2_37_15 | reverse complement strand
GTAATCCTTTACTTGTCTAACAGGTTTCTTGTTCTGCCATATTGAATGCTGGTAAACCAAAAGTCATCCCCCAGGCTAGTTGCCACGTAATAAAATAATACATTATCAGGCTTTTTCATGCAAAGTTTAAACATTTCTTAACAGTTTATGTTGGTAAATTAATGGAAGATGCCTGTTTTCCGGGGTGCGTAAATAGTAGTTATTCTAACATTATTGTTAGTTTTTGTTCCATCGACTTGGTTGAAGATTGGCGCTCTTAGTCCTTCTGAAATAATATTACTAATTAATTGTTCATCTGCGTTATCTAAAAGCCTGCGAAGCTCTTTGCGCACAGGTTTATATACTTTTTTTAAATTATGTTCAGCGTATTCTTTTTCTGTTTTCAAGAAATTAATCATTGCGGGGTCTTTTTCATAATCTTTTTCTAGGGTATTTGACCTGTTAATTAGTTGTTTGGCGCAAGCGCCGCTCCAATCGTGGAAATATAAACTTGTTAACGGGTTTTTCATTACTCCGCTGGCATTATAAAGCCTGGAAATTTTCTGAGCCATTCTTATGTTTATCCTTAAAATTTCCAGTTCGGTTACATCCTTTGTTAATTTATCTTCAGAGTTATCGGGTTTTATTCTGGAAAAGATTTTTGCTTGAATTTTTTCGGTTTTTCTTTGATTTTCAGGGTAGTCGGTGGGCTGTGTTTTCTTTCCATGAAAATCTCCTTTCTCCCTTAAAAATTCAACAAAAAGTTTTTTGGCTTCCTCTTCCTTGTCTTTGTCTGTCAGAAATTTACAATAAGGCAGTACAAATAATTCTTCAAAAGTATTTATATTAGAATATAACCAGTTTTCTGGATGTGCATATTTGGGGTCAGCCTGCATTTTTGTCATTTCTTTAAAGGTAACGCCAGCTCCGTAATCAGTTATATTAAGTTTCCCGTCATTGGTTACCAGCACGTTTTCAGGTAGAAGGTCCCTATGTAAAAGTCCGGCTTTATCCAGCTCAAACAGATCGTCCATACAGGATTTTATATGCTGCATGGTGACTTCCGGGGCATCATTCGCGTAAGGATTTTTGCCTTCCACATAGCTTATCACCAGGTAATTCACGCCATTTACGCTCTTCATTCCTATAAATTTTGTTGAATTTTTGACAGAATCAGGGATTAGTTTTAAATTAGATGCCTCTTTATCAAAATTTACCCCAACTCTCTGCACAAGACCAGTTTTCGGGTTAAAAGGCTCTGTGTGTGAAAACTTGATTACAACAGGTTCGCGTCCTTCCTCCTTTATTATTGACACTTTTCCGTTTGTGCCTGAGTTTTCCTTTGTATATTTAGGATCGATTTCTCCGTCAATAAACCTGTCCAGTGTTGATTTGGAACGGGAAAAGGTATCTCCTTTGAAAGAAATTGCTGTTAAAGCAGAAGTTTTTATAGCTGGTAAAGTGTAAACTTGTGGAATATTCCTGAATTTTAACCCGGAAATCATAAGCACCTTATTTTATTTCTTATCAAATAAAAACCGCTGAAAAAAAATCTTTCCTTTTTTATGCGAATTGCTAAATAAAAAATTTATTGCTCGCAGCAGCGTTTGTCACCAAGTGCGCATTTTAACGCTTTGGCTGACTCCTTGATTTCCTTTAATTCCTTTAACTCCTTCTGGAAAGGGGAAATCGCATTGAGTTTATGAATAACATCAGGAAGTTGTTTCAGAACATAATCAATTTCTTCGTTACTTGTGTACCTGCTCAGACTAAACCTTATACTGCCATGTACAGCAGTGAACGGAACGCCCATAGCCCTTAATACATGGCTCGGTTCAAGGTTGCCGCTTGTGCAGGCGCTGCCTGAACTTGCACAGATACCAAGATCGCTGAGGTGAAGCAGTATGAGTTCGCCTTCAATGTATTCAAAACTGATATTTGTGGTGTTTGGGACACGGTGGAGTCTTGATCCGTTAACTCTTGCGTTGAAAAGTTTACTTAGAATGCCTTTTTCCAGTTTGTCCCGCATTGCTTTTACTCGTGTGGCCTCATCGTCAAGATAATTTAATGCCTGCTCAGCCGCCTCGCCAAGTGCTACAATGCCGGAGACGTTTTCTGTGCCGCCACGTTTTCCTCTTTCCTGATGACCGCCAAGCATAAAGGGTGTTATCAGGGTACCTTTTCTTATATAAATAGCTCCTACGCCTTTTGGGGCATGGATTTTGTGGCCTGAGATACCGAGCATGTCTATTTTTGTATTTTTAACATCAACCGGGATTTTGCCTGCGGCCTGTACTGCATCAACAAAAAAGAGTACTTTAGGGTTCTTTTCCTTTGCGATTTCAGCCATTTTTTCCACAGGGAAAATAACACCGGTTTCGTTATTCGCCCACATTATTGCTATAAGGGCTGTATCGTCTCTTATGCTGTCCTTGAATTCTTCAAGGTCAAGTTCGCCTTCGGCATTAACTCCCAGATAAGTTACTTCATAGCCGTGATTTTTTTCAAGGTGTTTTGTAACGTTTAGAACGCAGGGATGTTCGACTTTTGTGGTTATTATGTGCTTTTTGTGCGGGTCAGTTAGGCCCCTTATTGCCATATTACTGCTTTCTGTGCCGCAGCTTGTGAATATAACCTCATTTGGGTCAGCAGCGCCGATTAATTCAGCAACCTGTTTTCTGGCTTTTTTAAGGTATTGGGCGACTTCCCCGCCGAAGTCGTGCATGCTTGAGGGGTTGCCGTATTGTTCGGCAAAGAATGGTATCATGTTATCGATTGCTTCCTGGCAGGTTTTTGTTGTTGCGTTGTTGTCGAGGTATACTATTTTTTCGCTCATTTTACATACTCATTTATACTTCCTAATAAATTATAATATTACAAATTATTAGAAAATATTAAAAAAATTTAAATTTAAAGGGTTTAATGGGCAAGGTTAGTTTGACTTGCTGCATTTCCTTTTCTTAAGTTATTTCTTTCTTCAACTGTTTTAAGAGCTTTTTCAAAATCCAGCTTCGTTAATGTTAAATTATAATCCTTTAGATTTATTGGGTCGTTTGTTTGTAGGGCTTTCTCTAAAATCCCGCTCCTTCTTAAGCAATTAGTGGCTGCTTCATCACTTAATGCTTTAATACTTGCAGGTGATAAACCAGATAATTTTGTTGAAAACTTTGAAAGGTCAAGCCCTTCTTCAATGGTTCTTCTCTTATTTACTTTTTTGAATACATCTTCACAGCCTTTTTTATCCGGCATAGGAATTTCAATTATATAATCAAACCTTCCGTCTCTTTTTATAGCATCATCAACCATATCCAGCCTGTTTGTTGCACCAATTATTCTAACACCTTTATTATTTCCGTTAATTCCCTGTATTTCCATTAAAAGCTGATTAAGAGCAATGTTATCGTGGTTGGAGGTACTGTTTGCCTTTCTCATAGCAGTTAAACCTTCCATTTCATCGATAAATATTATACAAGGAGCCTTTTCTCTTGCTTCTTTAAATAATTTTGAAATATTTTTTTCTGTGTTGCTAATAAACTCACCCCTTAAATCAGAGGGTTTTATGGATATAAAATTACATTGATTTTCATTAGCAATTGCTTGTGCAATCATTGTTTTGCCGCAACCTGGAGGGCTAACAAGAATTATATTTTTTTCCGGGTTCACATCAACAGCTGTAAAAATTTCAGGGTGAATAAGAGTAGCCTGTGTAGCAATCTTTATTTCTTCTAAAGTTTTCTTTGAAAGACCGCCTATATCATCAAAAGTCACTTTGTTTCGCATTACTGATTTGTCCATTATCGGCATTGTTCTGGATTCAGATTTGGAAGAGGACTCGGATCTGGAACTAGATCTAGAAGAGGAACCAGATGGAAGCCACCAAAACCACATATCTAAAGAATTATCTGCGCCAAAGAAAATTTGTTTTTGTGACGGTGAAGAGGTTACCTCTTTTTTGTATGTTACAGTCTGAACAGCTTTTTTGGGGTTAAAACAGTATGTGTTGGAGTAGTTTGGAGTTATGAGCATTATCCCTCTTACCTTTCTTTGACAAAATATCCCTCAATAGTAATAAAATCCAAACATGAAAAAAGTTTCCTTAAGATTTGTTAATTTTTTTATAATAGCTGAAATGTTAGTAGGGGCGCCTGCGGCGCCCCTACTAACAAAAATATAATTACAACTATGCTTCTATCACTTCCACATCTTCGCTGATATGCTCTCTTAGAACATTTTCCACAAAGTTTTTCAGTGTGAGGTTACTGCTGGGGCAATTTTTACATGATCCCTGAAGATTTACGTATATTTTGTTATCTTCAATATCAACCAGCTCAATATCGCCGCCGTCTTTTCTGAGTTCTGCGGCAACGTAGTTTTCCAGGATACTGTTTACTTTGAGGATTTGCTGAGTTTTGGTCAGGGGTTTTTCTTTTTTGCCATTGCTCCTTTTTGCCACTTCCTCACTAAGGATTTTTTGCAGGTCGCCTTTGCATTTTCCGCAGCCGCCGCCTGCTTTGGTGTAGTTGGTGATTTCTTCAACAGTGTTTAAGGTGTTGTGCTTTACTACTTCCCTGATTTTATCTTCTGTAACGCCAAAACATCCGCAAACAATCCTGCCTTTTATTTTCTTTTCTGTTGGTTCACCTTTAAAACTCGACAGTGCCGCTTCAAGTGCTTCTTTTCCCATTACAGAGCAGTGCATTTTCTGTTCCGGGAGGCCGCCGAGAAAGTCAGCGATGTCCTGGTTAGTCAGGTTCTCCGCTTCTTTGACAGATTTGCCGATTATCATTTCTGTAAGCGCGCTGGCGCTTGCTACAGCTGAACCGCATCCGAATGTCTGGAACTTAGCATCAGTAATAATGCCGTTTTTATCAATTTTTAAATATATTTTAAGCGCATCACCGCAGGCCATGCTGCCGACTTCGCCGACTGCGTCGGGGTTTTCAATTGTGCCGACGTTTTTCGGGTTTTTATAATGTTCTTTTACTTTTTCTGTGTATTCCCACATTGTTATTTACCTGTAATTATTTGTATCTAATAAATTATAACTAAAACCAAAAATATGTTCCGAAAAATTAATATTAATATAACTTAATATTTGAACTAAAAAATTGACTAAGATTATATCCTTTGTTAATATAAAGTATATATACTCCAAGACGAGTATAAATTATTTTTGTTCATCGCTCGCCCAAACACCTAAACGTTAATTTAACATTTCACTTCAAAGGAATTATAGGGATAGGATTGAAGGAGTCTTTGTTTATGAAAAAAGCATTAGACAGTGGCATGAGCTGTCCATTTGGAGGTTATCTCAAAAAAATCTCCGGAATGGGACTGTTGTCCGCTACAGAAGAAAAAGAACTAGGCAAGCAAATCCGCAAAGGCAACACTAGCGCAAAAAGGAAGCTGGTGCAGGCTAACTTAAGGCTGGTGGTGAGTATTGCCAGAAAATACCTGAACCATGGGCTGCCCTTCCAGGATCTTATCCAGGAAGGGACTATGGGATTAATTACTGCATCTGAAAAATTTGACTATAAACTTGGCTATAAGTTCAGCACATATGCGACATGGTGGATCAGGCAGTCAATTAGTAAGGCTATTTCAGAGCAGTCATACTGCATGAAAGTTCCGGTTTACGTGCAGGAAATAATTTCCAAGTATGTGAAAGTCAAAGAGGAATTGGAAAAAAGGAACAACAGGAATATTCCTGTGCAAACAATAGCGAGAAAGCTTGATTTGCCTGAATCAAAGCTGGAAAACTACATTGGCGCATTCAATAAGGCTATTTCAATTGATTCAGCTTATGAAACAAATGATGGCAAAAACGTGAGTTTAGCTGATTTTCTTATGGATGAGAGTTCAAAAACCGAGCTTGAAATAGAGCTAAAACACATCAGGCAGGAGCTTTATAATGTTATGCAAAAACTCAAGCCAAGAGAGCAGGATGTTATAAAAATGAGGTACGGCCTACAGTCTGATATAAAGCCGCAGACACTTGAAGAAATAGGCAAAAAATTCGGCCTGACAAAGGAATGCATAAGGCAGACCGAGCTGCGGGCATTAAACAAAATGCGCACTATTTGCGAACAAGAAGGGTTATTAAAAGAATTGCTGCCCCAATGTTGATAGACACATCAGCCATGTTAAAAACAGGAAAATCAACGAATGGCAGGTCTATAAAATCTATGACATAGCCGTAAAGTACCCTGTCCAATAAGTTTCCGGCTGTTCCGCCTATGATCATGCCTATGCCAAGCTTTTGGGCAGGAGTTAAATTCCTGTTTTCCCTTATTGTATAAATAACAAGTACTATTAAAACAATGACAGCAAATACGGTAAGGAACAGGATTTGCCCGTGTAAAATCCCGAATGCTGCCCCGGTATTGAAGTATTTAGTTACAGGTAAATATAATTTAGTTACCCTGTCTATAAAAAAAGCCAGGAATGCTGTGGCCGGAACAAGAAATTTATTCAATATTAACCCTTTTTAAAAGTACTGCGGTGCCTGTTACATCTATTTCAGGGACTGTAACTTCGCCTTTTTTTACTGTGCAGAAACTAAGAGAAGCAATTGCCAGCTCATTTAAGGAATCATTATTTGCTTTAACAACTCTTTCGAGCAAATTCAGTTCAGAGGGAACCTGCCTGAAAACTTCCTGTGCTTTCTTATGAGGATAGGTCAAAGTCTCGTTAGTAATTGAACCGAGGGCAAACGTATCTTCAGGTATTTCAGTTTCAAGTGAAATACTGTAGTCAATATTTTTTAAAACGTGCTCAGGAGCGTAAATGTTGATATTCAAATCCTTAGCTTTGCCGTATTTAATAGAGGTTTCTTCATATAGAGTCTTGTCAGAGATTATTTTCCAGCCCTTACCAAATTTTTGAAGGTAATAAACTATTCTGGCAGAGCTTTTAATTTGCCCATTATCATTAGTTATTTCTGATTTTGTTTTTGTTATACCTGTTATGTTTTCGTCAATTTCAATTGTGGCAAAGTTTTTATCAAATCTTATATTCTGGATTTCGTTGGAATATTGCATATTACTTAATAAATTCCAACTCTGCTGAATTAATTCAATCATAGTATTTTTATTGAGCTTGTCGCCGTTAAGGTATGTATCAGCGTAGAGTTCGTTGAGTTCGTTAGTGTTATGGTCTTCCATGGCTTTCAAGTATTTTGCAAGGAAAAGATTAAGTTGCGTAGCCTCTTCACTTAAATTTTCCCTTACAAAGCATGTATAAGCAAATTCCGGTTCTTTCCCTTTACAATCAGTTGAATCACTGGAATAAGCTGGAAATGCAAATAAAAATAAAGTGCATATAATTAACAAAAAATTTTTCATAAATTAAATATACCCTGTTTCTATAAATTTTTCAAAGTGTAATTTGGAATTAGCCTGAGTGGCTACTTATTTACAATAGATTAATTTTGGGCTATCTTTTATTTAACTATATAAAGAGTGGAGATGGATATATGACAAATCAAGCAATTATGAACGATTTACAGGAAAGCACTTTCCAGTTAACCGAGGAGCAGCAGGATATTAGGCAGTGCGTTAGGGAGTTTGCGGAATCAGTTATTGCCCCGCGCTCAGCACAAATTGATGAAGATGCAAAGTTTCCTTTTGATATCTATAAGGAAATGGTTGAAAATGGACTTGTCCAGCTTCCATACCCTGAAGCATACGGCGGAGGCGGAGCTGACCCTGTTACTGAATGTATTTTAGTTGAAGAATTATCAAGAGTTGACCTTTCATGCGCACTTGCATGCCTTGTAAATACACTCGGCAGCAAGCCCATCCTCTTAGGCGGAACTGAAGAACAAAAACAGAAATATATTAGCAAAATCACATCAGGAGTAAGTCTCTGTGCATTCGGATTAACAGAAGCCGGTGCGGGAAGCGATTTTATGGGTATTAAAACCCGCGCAATTAAAAAAGGCGATAAATACATCATTAACGGAACAAAACTTTTCATTAGCCACGGCAATATTTCAGATATATGCACTGTTTTTGCAAAAACATCACCTGAACCTGGCCTAAAAAGCCTGAGCTGCTTTATTGTAGAAAAGAGTTTCCCGGGATTCAGCGTAGGAAAAACCGAGCATAAGCTGGGGATCAGAGGTTCAGAAACAGCAGAACTTATATTCCAGGATATGGAAGTACCTGCTGAAAATCTTCTTAGCACAGAAGGTTCAGGTTGGAAGCTTGCTATGAACACCCTTGATACATCAAGACCGGGCGTTGGCGCACAGGGCGTTGGTGTTGCGCAGGGTGCGCTTGATTTTGCGTTTAAGTATGCAAGGGAAAGAGTTCAGTTCAACCAGCCAATAGGTGATTTTGAAGCTATACAGAATATGCTTGTTGATATGGCGATTAAGGTTGAGGCTGCAAGGTTGCTTGTTTACAAGGCAGCTACCGCTGTTAAAAATGATGACCGCGCTAAATCAATGTATGCAGCTCTTTCAAAACTTTACGGCGGCGATATTGGTATGGAAGTAACAACAGATGCTGTACAGGTACTGGGCGGATACGGATTTACCAAGGAGTTCCCTGTAGAGAGAATGATGAGGGACGCCAAAATCACCCAAATTTATGAAGGTACCAACCAGATTCAGAGAATGGTTGTTGCAAGGCATCTTCTTAAATCGTACAAATAGCGAATGATATAAACAAACAATTCCCCTAATCTTTTTAAAAATAGCTTTAAAAAGGGGGATTGGTATGCAAACTTTGAAAGTTAAAACACCCGGTAAAATAGACTTGATGTATGAAATTACCGGTATTGATTACGATGGATTTCACACAATAGAAAGCGTTATGCAGGAAGTAGACCTGTATGATACCCTAACAATAACCGTAGAGGATTACCAGGGTCAGGGAGATTATGTTGTTGTAACGGGAAATAACCCCAATATACCCTATAACGACAACAACTACGCTAAAATAGCGGCTAAAGCTTACCTTAGAAAAGCCAACATCAATGGCAAAAAAGTAACTATTGATATTGATAAACATCTACCGGCCGGTCTCGGCGGCGCCAGCTCAAATGCAGCAGGGGTTTTAAAAGGATTAAACCATATATTCGGAAACCGTATGGATGATGGCGCGCTTGAGCATTTAGCGTCGGAAATAAAATCAAACGTGCATTTTTTCCTTAAAGGTGGCACACAATATGCCAGAGGTAAGGGTGATGAGCTCCAGAAGCTGCCAACTCCTTGTCTTAAGCTGGTTGTTGCAAGGCCAATAGCTGAAGGAGTCTCTAAAAAAGAGGCTTATGACAGGTATGATAAGCTTGATGGGAGGAAGCCCGAGAACCACGATACACATGAAATGATTAATGCGGTAAAGGAAAACAATATTGAAAAAATCGCCTCGGAAATGCACAATGTCCTCGAAGAAGCAGTGTTTCCTGTACATCCACAAATTGCTGAACTTAAACAGAAGTTAATTCAAAAAGGCTGTTTGAACGCCGAAATGTCCGAAACAGGGCCGAGTGTAGTAGGTATTTATACTGATTCAGCCGATTTTTCTGACCTTCAGGGTAAAAACCAGGTTTATCAGGTATTTGCTTCTGAAAAAGGTATCCTGATTGAATGAGAGGCTACTGCGCAATAGGACTGGATAACCCGCAATACAACCCTAACATCGGGGCAGTTCTGCGAGCGGCAGGGTGTTTTGGTGCGTCAATGGTTGCTTTTACCGGATCCAAATACAAAAAAGCACGAACTGACGTTCATAGGGCGCATAAAAGGCTACCTCTTATTCACGTAGAGGATTTAAAAGATATTATTCCTTATGCTTGCGTGCCTGTTGCAATTGAAATCATGGATGGTGCGACGTCCCTTATAGATTACCAGCATCCGCATCGGGCTTTTTATATATTTGGGCCGGAAAATTCTACTTTGGGAAGCCGGGTGCTGAGCTGGTGCCGGGATGTGGTAAGTATCCCATCAGATGGGGCATTAAACCTGGCTGCCTGCGTTAACATTGTGCTGTATGATCGACTGCTTAAAGGCTCTGAACGAGGTCCTGGCTAAACGATATGATACAACCGATGAAAAGCCCAAGTCCTGCGCAAAAACCTTATATTCTTCGAACTCTTCCGGCGTTATGTATCTTTGTACAGGAATTTGAGATCTTGTTGGTCTTAAATACTGGCCTATTACTATCATATCAACGTTATAATTTCTTAAATCATGTAAAGATTCTTTTACCTGGGAGTTTGTTTCCCCAAGACCTAATAGAAGTGACGATTTCGTTATTTTATCAGGATTAATATCCTTTATTAAGCCCAACAGTCGGAGAGAAGTGTCATAATCTGCTCGTTTATCCCTGATTTTTGGCGATAAATCGCGCACTGTTTCGATATTGTGGCCTAGTATGTCAGGTTCTGCATAGATCACTCTCTTTAAATCAATGATATTCAGGTTAAAGTCAGGAATCAATGCTTCTACAAGTGTATTTGGGTTGAATTTTTTAATTGTTTTTATTGTTTGGGCAAAATGGCCGGCCCCGCTGTCTTTTAAATCATCCCTGTCCACAGAAGTCAGCACTACATATTTTAATCCTAGTTCCTTTACCGCATTAGCAAGGTTATATGCCTCTTTTAAGTCAGGTATGTAGGTGGGAGTCCCTGTTTTAACAGAGCAGAACCGGCAGTTACGAGTACATACATTCCCCAATAAAAGAAAAGTAGCAGCTTTATTTGACCAGCATTCTCTGATATTCGGGCACATGGCCTGCTGGCAAATGGTGTTGAGGTTATATTTTTCGAGTACCTGTTTAATCATTGTTACATCAAACCACACGAGCAAAACCCCAAGCACCCACGGTCAGGCAATTTACTTTCCCCCATTTCTCCTTTTTAATCAAAAAAACAGGAGGGCAAAATGGCGAAAGTTTCCGTTACTTACCAGAAAAACCTGCAACATGTTGCAAAAATCAGAAACCATTCAATTATACTTGATGAGCCTAAAGACGTTGGGGGAGATGATAAAGGCCCCAGTCCATACGAAATTATGCTTGCTTCGCTTGGGGCGTGTACATCCATGACAATGCTGATGTACGCAGGGAGGAAAGGGTGGGAAGTTGACAATATTGAAATAGATTTGGAGCACTCACGAATCCATGCTAAAGACTGCGAAACCTGCGAAACAAAAGAAGGACATCTTGATAAAATAACCAGAATCATACGGATAAAAGGTAATTTAAATGATGAGCAGAGAAACAAGCTGCTTGAAATAGCGGAAAAATGTCCGGTTCACAGGACTTTAACACACGAAAACCTTATTGAAGATAAGATTGAATTGGTGGTCTAGGAATGAAAGACCTGCAAGGCTTCTATGAAAAAGACAAACTGCTAAATTTCTACCGGCAAATGTACCTTTTGCGCAATTTTGAGGAAGTTGCCGCAAATATGTATTTAAAAGGCAAAATAGGCGGCTTTACACACTTGTATATTGGCCAGGAGGCAACGGGCGTTGGTGCAATTGCTGCCCTGTTTGATAAAGACTATGTAGTAAGCGCATATAGGGAACATGGCCACGCACTTGCAAAAGGGATATCCGCTAAAGCTGTTATGGCAGAACTTTTTGGCAAACAAACAGGTTGTAGTGGAGGGATGGGCGGTTCCATGCACCTTTTTGACAAAAACGTAAATTTTATGGGCGGGTATGCGATTGTGGGTGGAAGTATACCTATTGCTGTGGGGATAGGCTTTGCTATTAATTACAGGGAAGAAGAACTTGTATGTGCCTGCTTTTTCGGGGATGGCGCAATTAATGAGGGGGCATTCAATGAAGGGCTGAATATGGCTAAACTTTACAATCTACCTATATTGTTTATTTGCGAGAACAATTTATACGGCATGGGCACGGGTGTTGTGAGGGCATCGTCTGTAAGTGAAATTTATAAAAGGGCTTGCGGGTTTAATATGCCTTCAAAAGCAATAAATGGAATGGATGTAATAGAAGTATATGAAGAAATCCTGCTTGCTGTCAAAGCAATACGACGGGGAGGAGGCCCACATTTCATTGAAGCAAGGACATACAGGTTTAAACCGCACTCAATGGCTGATCCTGACAGGTACAGAACCATAAGCGAAATCGAAATGTGGAGAGAGCGCGACCCAATAGAGTATTTTTCCAGAAGGCTGACAGAGCAGGGCATAGCTGATGCAGACGAGCTCAAGCAAATTAAGGAGTCAGTTGAAGTTGAAGTCCAGGAGGCTGTTGAATTTGCAGAACAAAGCCCTGAGCCGGAATGGACGCATTTAAAAGAATTAGTTTATTCGGAATAGTAACTATGGCAGAATTAACATACAGAGAAGCTTTAAACCAGGCGCTCCGGGAGGAAATGAGACGTGACTCCAGAGTGTTTATAATTGGTGAAGAAGTGGCTTATTATCAGGGCACTTATAAGGTTACGCAGAATTTATTGGCGGAATTCGGGGAGCAACGAGTAGTAGACACCCCTATTGCCGAAGAGGGAATAGTAGGGACTGCTATTGGGGCTGCAATGACAGGATTAAGGCCGGTTGCAGAGCTGATGACTGTAAATTTTTCCCTGCTTGCAATGGATATGATAGTTAACCACGCAGCCAAGATACGCCTGATGTTTAATGCACAGGTGGATGTCCCAATG
This sequence comes from Candidatus Melainabacteria bacterium GWF2_37_15, assembly GCA_001784565.1. Taxonomy (GTDB): domain Bacteria; phylum Cyanobacteriota; class Vampirovibrionia; order Gastranaerophilales; family UBA9971; genus GWF2-37-15. Next base: position 10,131 of record MFRL01000056.1, on the reverse strand, counting down.
GTAATAAGGATGCCGCAAAGTGCTGGCAATCAGCTTGGAGCGCAGCATTCACAGTTGTTTGAAGCCTATTTTATGCACTGCCCGGGGTTAAGGGTTGTACTGCCAGCCACTCCGGCAGATGCAAAAGGATTGCTCAAAACAGCTATCAGGGATAATAACCCTGTTATATTCCTTGAAAACCAGAGTTTATATTCAATAAAAGGTGATGTTCCGGCTGGCGAGTATCTTTTGCCGCTGGGCAAGGCTAACGTGATACGTGAAGGTGAGGAAATAACTTTAATAAGCTATTCAAAAATGGTGCATGAATGCCTTGCGGCTGCTGAAGAGCTTGCTAAGGATAACATAAGCGCTGAAGTTATTGATTTAAGGTGTTTAAATCCGCTTGATAAAAAGACTATTTTTGATTCTGTTAAGAAAACGCGTTTTGCTATTGTTGTGAATGAGGCCTGGTATACGGGGAGTGCGGGTGCTGAGATTGCAAGTCTTATTAATGAGAACTGTTTTGAATACCTTGATGCACCTGTTAAAAGAATATCCGCGTATGATATACCTATGCCGTATAATAAAAACCTTGAGCAGGCTGTGTTACCGCATAAGGATGATATTGAGAAGGTTGCAAAAAGGCTTTTAATGGGGGAAGAATTATGGCTAAAGAGATAACAATGCCGCGATTAAGCGAAACAATGATTGACGGGAAAATACTTGCCTGGTATAAAAGCCCGGGAGACAGGATTAATTCCGGGGATGTTATAGCTGAAGTCGAGACTGACAAGGCAACAATGGAGATAGAATCCCCTGAATCCGGCATATTAAGTGAAATTTTAGTGCATGAAAATGAAGTTTCCGAGGTGGGAGTGCCTATTGCGACTCTGGACGGCAAGGTGGAAGCGCCAAAAAGAGAAGAGCCGAAAGTTGAAGAAAAACCTGAACCCCAACCTGAAATCAAGGCTGAAGTAGAAGGTGTAGCAGTAAAATCTTCCCCAATGGCGAGAAAAATTGCGCAGGAAAACAATATTGACCTCTCAAATATTCAGGGTTCCGGCCCGGGCGGCAGGATAACAGAGCAGGATGTGATGAATTACATTCAAAAAAAGGAAATAAAGGAACTCCCGCGCATAAGACAGACAATTGCCCGTAGGATGACCGAAAGTAAGCAGACCATTCCGCATTTTTACGTGACTTATGAAGTTAATGCGGAAAAGTTAAGCAAATTCAAAGAAGGCATCGAACCAACTTATAATGATATTTTTATTAAGGCTAGTGCGCTTGCGCTTGCGAAAAACCCGGTTTTTAACGCTCATTATGCTAATGATAAGATAGAATTATTTAAAAATATCAATGTAGGCTTCGCACTTGCATTAGAGGACGGGGTGATTGTTCCGGTGGTGCAGGACTGCCAGGATAAAAGCCTTAATGAAATCTCGCAAGCCACTCAGGAAATAAAAGAAAGGGCTAAAGCAAATAAGCTAAAACCTGAAGAGATGCAGAGCGGGACATTTACAATATCAAATCTTGGGATGTTTGGGGTTAAGGAGTTTATCCCGATTATAAATCCGCCACAAATTGGCGGGCTTGCGATCGGTGCAATCATCAGGCAATGCATTCATATTACTCTTTCAGCAGATCACCGGGCTGTTGATGGGGTGGAGGCGTGCAAGTTTATGCAGAGTTTAAAGGAAATTCTTGAGAATCCTGAACAAATGGCAGAACACATTGAGTAAATTTTCTATTTTGCTAGAATAGAAATATGAAAAACCTTTTGCACACAAAAATAATCGCCACAATAGGCCCGGCTTCCAATACTGTTGAGAAGATAACCGAGCTAATAAACGCAGGCGTGCGGTCTTTCAGGGTTAATTCCTCACATGGAACCCCGGAATCCCACTTGCAGGAAATCCAGAACGTCCGCAGAGCAGCTCAGGATTTGAATATATATATTCCCATAATTCTTGACCTTCAAGGCCCTAAAATACGTGCTGGAATACTGCGAGAGCCGATGAACCTGAAAGAAGGGCAAGTGGTAATTCTAAAACCTGCTAAAGAACAGGGGAATGAGGATTTTATCCCGGTGGATTATCCTGAATTGTTTAAGGATTTAAAGCCGGATGACGTTATTTTAATGGATGACGGAAAAATCCAGATGAAAATTACCAGTACAAATGCTGAAAACATCGAAGCTGTGGTTACGGACGGAGGGGTTTTGACTTCCAGAAAAGGTATTAACGTGCCTGGTGTCAAGTTAAATGTCCCATCAATAACCCAGAGAGACATTGATTACATTAAATTTGCTGTGCTAAATAAAGTTGATTACCTTGCACTCTCTTTTGTAAGAAAGAAAGAGGACGTGCTGCAGGTAAAGGAATATTGCGATATTCCGGTTATTGCAAAAATTGAAAAGCCCGAGGCTGTTGAAAATTTAAATGAAATAATGGCTGTTTCAGATGGTATTATGGTTGCTCGAGGTGATCTTGGCATAGAAATATCGCCGCAGCGTGTTCCCATTGTTCAGAAACATATAATAAAAGAGGCGAATTCCCATAAAAAAGAAGTCATAACTGCTACCCAAATGCTGGAGTCCATGATGCATGAGCCAATTCCGACCAGGGCCGAAGCAAGCGATGTTGCCAACGCCATTATTGATGGAACTGACGCTATTATGCTTTCAGGTGAAACCGCTGTTGGTGAATACCCGGTTGAGGCGGTGAAAATTATGCGTTCCATTGCCGAAAACGTGGAAGACAGCAATCTTTGCCAGTACAATACTTTTGAACCTTCAGATGAAGATTCTCAAATAATAGCCAGCGCTGCAATAAGAATGCTTGAACAAACAACAATTAGCGCTATTGTGGCATTTACCAGGTCAGGATTTACTGCAAGGCTGATTTCAAAGGCAAAGCCAAGTGTGCCGGTAATCGCTATTTCCGATAACAAGGCGGTTTGCGACAGGCTAAACCTGCTGTGGGGCGTGTTTCCTTTTTATATGGAATTTGGCTCCGGTTTTAACGAGGAGTTTTTAGCAAAATTGGATGAATTCCTTATTAATAACACTTCTCTTAAAAAAGGCGATAAAGTTGTGATTACAGGTGGGATGCCCAGTATGGGTCTTGGTACCACTAACTTTGTAAGGATTCACCAGGTTCAGGTTCAGTAATAATATGTTTATGTATTCCTACATTGTGGCGCTGGCAGTATTCTTTTAAATCCTTTAACACTTGCGGGGCAAGGAAATATACTCCTATAAGGTTAGGAACTGCCATTGCAAACATCATTGCATCTGTAAAATCAATTACACTCATCATGTTCATTGATGAGCCAATCACAATAAATGAACAGAATACTATCTGGTAGGTTCTTGTTCTTTTTTCGCCTTCGCCAAAGAGGTAACTCCAAGCTTTTTGTCCGTAATATGACCATGAAATAAGCGTGGAAAGAGCAAATAACGTAATAACAACAGCTAATACATATGGAAAGAACGGCCATACAGATTCAAATGCCCGTGAAGTAAGCTCAGCACCTACAGCGCCATCTGTATTAAGGTGCGTTTCTGTAATTATAATCACGAATGCTGTTATAAAACATACTATAACTGTATCAATAAAAGGTTCTAGTAATGAAACGAATCCCTGGGATACCGGTTCCTTTGTTTTAACTGTAGCGTAGGCAATAGGAGCTGAACCCACGCCCGCCTCGTTGGATTGGACTGACCGCCTTAAGCCCCATATTATAGAACCGATTATTCCACCCTCAACCGCTTTAGGATTAAACGCTTCATTAAAAATTGTGGTTATAGCTTCTGGAATTTGAGTAAAATGAATAAATATTACAACGAGTCCTGAAACCACATAGAGTATGCACATAAAAGGTACTATTTTTTCTGCAACTCTTGCTATGCTTTTGATCCCGCCAATGATTATGCTTCCGATAACTATTGCCATTATCAACCCGAATACCCAGCTATTATGATAAAAGAAGCTGTTTTCTCCGCCGGTTATTTCAATTACCTGGGCTGTAGCCATATTTATCTGAAACATGTTACCGCCGCCAAATGCTTCAGCAATACACATCCAGCAAAACACAACTGCAAGCGGCTGACCTAGCCATCTGAGCTTCAATCTGGTTAATCCATGCGAAATATAGTGCATTGGCCCGCCGGATACGCTTCCATCTGCGTTAACTCTTCTGTATTTGACTCCGAGTGTGGCTTCCATAAACTTGGAGGACATGCCAAAAAATGCTCCCAGGATCATCCATAGTACAGCGCCCGGCCCGCCCATTGTAATCGCTACTGCGACGCCTGCTATATTGCCAAGGCCCACTGTGCCTGAAAGCGCAGTTGCAAGTGCCTGAAATGATGATACTTCACCTTCTTCGTTGTCATCGTGTTTAACTTTACCGGTGATTACATCAAGGGCATGTTTAAATCCCCATATGCTTATGCCTCTTGTTATAATTGTAAAAATGATGGCTCCCAATAAAAGCCATATTATAATTATAGGAACATCCACGCCATTTATTGTTATGGGATAGAAGACAAAGTTGGAAACAGCATCTGATATGGGTGCAAAGCAATTGTCTATCTTTTTATCAAGTCCGTTAAAATATAACCAGAAACTATCCATGTGTTATTAACCCCCCATAATTTGCGTACACTTGTTTGTGTTTAGTTATAAAATCATTAATTGTATTTTTATTTGAATTTGTATTTTTTGTGTTTCCATTTCCGGATTTGTCTATTATAAACTTATTTAATATATATGGCATCCCAATACCTAATGCGAATAATTGCCATCCAAGCGATAATGCTTTACAGCCATTGTATACTGCCATTTTAGATTTGTTTCCAGGCCATTTTGTCTGGATTTCGCTGATTGTTTTCGCAGAAACATCGCTGCCAAACCAGCTAAGTACTTTTTCGAGACCCTTACCTGCTGCTTTTCCGTTAACAAGAGTTTTATCAATAGCCTGGGTTACTCCCTTGGTAATTAATGGCCCTACGACTAATAGGTTAAAGAAGGTTGAATAATCACGATAAGTACTGACTTGTAATTCTGTTTTATCCCGAGCCATCACAAATCTACCTGTTAATACACTTCCAAGGATCAATTTTATCAGGTTCATGTTAGGAAATGGGCCGTTTAATTCAATGGATTTTACAAAAGTATCCCAGCCTTTTTTAACGCCCTGACGAAGGAAACCGGCGTCTTTTTTAAATGCACCCATTGAACCAAGTGTTATAAGTGCCATACCGGCAGTTGCAAGGGCTTTTTTCGCTATAAAGTTTGATGATTTTTGAGTATCTTTTTCATTTTCTGAGTTATTTTGGCCAAAATCCTTATATCCAGTAAATTTAGTGCTGCCTGTTTTCATTTTTGTTATGGTTTCATTCATAAAGTGTAGGCCAAAACCTCCAACAACTGCTATTGTTGCGGCTGCAATTGATTTTTTTCTGAAAAACTTGCATAAGTCTTCAACTACAGCTGGAAGATTTCCTTCTTCATTTTTTATAAATACCTTTTGAGCTGCACCAATAGTGTCTCTTAGTATATTTTCAATACTGTTGCCAAATTCGTGCTTTCCTATTTTTACTTTAACGTTTCCAGCAGCGTGTGTAGCTTCTTTAAATATTTTAGAAAGTTCACTCGTGTCCTTGCTGCCATCTGTGATTATCTTTGCGGCTTTGCCAACAAAAGTATTAAATTTTTCTTCTCCTTGTGTTTTTCCAAACTTTTCAATTAAAGAATCATACAAGGATTTCCATTTCGTTCCGTCTTGTCCTTTTGCACTTTTAAATACTTCATTTAAATAATTTACGGCTTTTTCTTCCTTAGTTGCTCCTTTGGCATTTTTCCAAGCTTCATGAAGAGCTGTAAGGGTGTTGCTGTTTGTATGCAAGCCTCCATATTTTTTCCCCCACATAGCAACGCCGCCTATAGCTGCCGGCACGAAGACTAAATCCACAATGGATGATGTTTCCCTGAAAGCAGCTTCCCTTCCGTAATCAGGATTTTGTTTGTAATCAATATAAGTTCTCGGAGCAATCATAGTGGCAAAATCAAGTCCGACTATCTCCCAGGCAGGGTTTTGTTCTAAAAAAGTAAATCCTCCAGTTAAAATAGGCGATGTTAATATTTTAGTTACTAAACCATTCCCAAATGCGGGTGATTTGTGGTTTTGATATGCAGTTTTGTTTAGATTTCCCAACACGTTGCGGACTCCCCTACAAACCCTGGATTTTAAGTGTACTCCATACAATTAAACACTTGTATAAAATACCCTAATCTTAAATAACCTGTCAACCTTAAAAATTGCCTAATTTTACGCAATCTGACAAAAATCTTTAAAAATCTTTACATTTAAAAGCCTAAACATCCTCTGTCATTGCGAGCCGTGGATGCCGTGATATAAGCGAATAATTAACTTGCGAAGCAATCTTCCTTGTTGGAATTAAAGCTTGCAAAGGGCTTGGAAGATTGCTTCGGAACTACCATACCGCCTTCATGCCAGCCCTGATGCCTCGCAATGACGCATACAATAGAAATTATTTGTAGGATAGGCACTAAATTTAAGCTATTGGATTTTAAGAAATAGGTTCATAAATTCTATGTCATCGTAATCCACATCCCTGTCAGAATCTTGATTTACACCTGTTTCAACCTTAACGATATTATAGCGGTTAGGTCTTAAAAGGTAATTCGGGATGCGAAAAACATGATTGTCTCCATTCAAGCTTATTTCGCCTAATTTTTCCGAATTAAGGTAAACTTTTACCGGGGAACTCGAAGCTGAACGAACATTGCTTTGCCGGAAACTCTGTGCAGCTATCGTATCTATCCCGATTATGGAGCCTATTATTAGTAGTGTATTGTTGTTAGGGTTAATATTATCAATATAAAACTCCTTAAGAAAATAAGGCCCGTTAGCAGGCGCTGAAAAATCACCCGCATTGGCTGACCTTTCGGAAAATTTATCATCACCGAGGTGGTGAAGCCGGGAATCTATTACGATATCATGTAGGGATTGTTCTGATATAGCTAATCTCATTGGGGCTGATAAGTTTCGTTTGTCTACAGCTAGTGAAAATGGCTTGTAACCGTCTTTTTTTACAGATAGTATCACAGGTTTCCCGTCAGGCAGGTGAAGCTGAAAAGTCCCATTTTTATTGGTGATAGTATTAATGTTTTCTGATGGCAGGGAAACCAGCGCACCTGCAACAGGCAATCCCGTTTTCCCGTCAATAATTACACCTGATCCTATAATTACATGTTCCTGGTTCACGCTTCCTGACAGGATTTCTGGAATTGCCGGCTGTTGGAATAAAAGCCAGGCAAGTAACAGCATTACAATAACGGATGTTTTCTTAAAAAACACTCCTTAATCCTCCCCTTGTCCTTTGGAGGATTATATCCCTGAGTTCCTTTCCTTACATTAGAAAGGGGGCTAATGAAGGAGTGGAGGATATTTTGTATATAAAAGCGAGATAACAATTTTTTTCCATCGTTTGTTTTTATATAAATAAGAGAGAAAGATAAGGCAAAGTTTATAAAGTTTTCGGTATTTTTTCTCCTCATGGCATACTAGGTAATCAGTAAGGGTAACAACCTTACTTTTTTATTGCTGTTTTTTGCAATGAAAAAATGTTTTATAGGTTTTATTATTATAATTTGGGTGAACAGGGGAGTAAAATTATGCTGGGACCTATAGAAACTATGTTTTATATAACACTTGCTGCTATTGGTACAATAATATTTTTTATTGTGTATCTATTGATTCCGAAGCCAGCTGGCAAAAGTTGATATATAGATAACGTAATATAGTTTATGATTTCAACAAAAATGGTATAATAATTAATAAATATTTATTTGGGATAAGTAGCAAGGAATTTGGGTGTTAGAATATATGCGAGATAAAAATAGAGCTGGCTTTTCTTTAGCTGGAGCGATGATTTTACTATTGGTTGTATCAGCGATAATGGCAGCAACCATTCCTATGCTAACCAAATTGGCCAGTGATAAAACAAAAATTAGTGCATATACAAAAGATTGCATAGTTAATGAAGGAGCAGCCGACCTTACTTCCCGGGCGTGTGCAGGTGCAATCGCAGGGTGCAAAAATGGATTAGATAAAGATTGTAATACCCTGTTTTTTTATGCTGATACTTACGAGAGTGAAACCTATAAGGTTGCAAAAAAGGTATGTGATGAAAATGGCCAGAAGGCCTGCAAATTCCTAATGGATCAGTGCGTAAGTGATGCGAATGATTGTGACTTAGATACTACTAATGACTTAAATGACATAGCCTATTACCTTGCCCTTGCGTACGCAGCTGATAATTCATACAAGTCATATATAACAACCCTGGGAACTGCGTATTATGGGCAGGGGATGACAAATTTCAAGACAAAAGTACAGGAAATATGTGATGCTGAGTTTGCCGCAACCCAGACTCTGAACAGTATAGCCTGCGTAATCCTGGGTAGGGAAGAGAAAACGCATACGTTTGATTTTGATGTGGCTGACAGGGGACTATATAACGAAGAAGACGGTACTGATGGCACTACGTTTAGCGGTGGGGTAGTTGCGCTTTTAACGCAGACATTAGCAGGAGGAGCACCGCCCGACCCTGATAATGCTCACCCCGCTAATTATAAATACTGTGCAGGCCAAACTGTCACAACACTAAGTAAAGCTACTACAGGGTTGGCATACGATTTAAAAGTAACAAACTGTAACGTTGCTACTGCTACCATTTCTTATAATGAAGTGAATCCTGGCGGCAGCCCGGTAAGTGGTTGCTGGTATGGAAAACCGAATGGTGTTTGTACCGGCACAGGCTGTGGAAACGATTTAGGTAATCTTGGAGGAACAGCTACCAATGAGACCGATAAATTTTTATGTACTCATGATAAAGCAGTAGCTGCCTGCGAAGCCTTAAATCTAGGAGTAAACTATGGAACAGGTTGCACTACTTCTACCGGCTGTAATCATATGACAAAAGGCTGGAGGTTACCGACTGACCATGAGTTAAAGAGATGGCGAGCAGATTATAACAGTGAAAGTGCAATAAATGCCACAATTAAAAGTAATCTTGACTTATGTAACAGCCAGGCCGGCTCACCTCTATGTACATTTTATGCCGGCTGTAGTGGTGCAAACGGTGGAATTTGCAACCCGTATGGCTTATGGGCATCTGATAAAGTTGGCAATACTTTTGGGAACTTCTGGCTTTATCAAACTACTAACTTATGGCACTACGATAACGCAGATCCAACAGACTGGGCAATTTCAGTAAGGTGCGTCAGATCGGTAGATCCTCCTACTACGGCACCACCTGATCCGGATGATGCACATAATGGTACCAATTATAGAATCTGTGCAAACCCTCAGGTTGCAACACTAGCTGCTGCGGATACGGGATTGACTTATGACCTGTATGCAACAAAGTGTAATGTTGCAACAACCACTATTTCTTATAATGAAGTAAATCCTGGCGGCAGCCCAACAAGCGGATGCTGGTATGGAATAGACACTCTTTCGTGTACAGAAGTAGCAGGGTGCGGAAATGACCTGGGCAATCTTGGAGGAACGGCTACTAATGAGTTTGATAAGTTTTTATGTACTCATGACAAAGCAGTAGAGGCATGCGAAGCCATGAATCTTGGTGAAAACTATGGAACAGGTTGTACCACTGCTACCGGCTGTGATAAAACCACGTCCGGGTGGAGATTGCCTGATGATGATGAAATATTTAGATGGCAGACAACATATGGCGCCCAAAGCGCCATGAAAACATCAATATATAACGCTATGGCTCTGTGTTCTGCCTACGATGCCGATGGGCCAAATTGTCAAGCCTATACCGGCTGTACCGGCGCACACGATCCAAGCGATAGCAAACGTTGCCTTCCAAATTGCATATGGACGTCTATACAAAACGGTTCTCTTTTTGGAAATGCCTGGCTTGTAACTGCCGGTGGCATAGACTATTGGACCTACGCTGTTGATGATGAAGTAGACTGGGCTCTAGGCGTGCGGTGTATCAGGACAAAACCTGAACCTGCTGGAACTGGTGGTACTGGTGAATACTTCGTTACAACAACTGCCCTGAATAGCGTGCAGGATATCGATATAATC
>MFRL01000055.1 GCA_001784565.1 Candidatus Melainabacteria bacterium GWF2_37_15 | reverse complement strand
GACCTTATTACACATATATTTATTATCCATTACAATTTATCACTTGAAATTTAACCACTACCATTTTTTGAATTATGGGAAACTACAAATATTAAAAGTATTAACCTTACAAGCGTAGGGATTGCGATAGCTCATTCCTTTGTAAAGTCACATATTGGGGACTTTGGTGATTTATCTATTTGGATAAAAACATAGATCCATTGATACAAATTAATAAGACCCTGAAACAAGTTCAGTGTGACGTTGGGCATTGTATAGCAGGGAGTTCGGGGGCGTAGCCCGTGACAATAGTGAAGCGAGCAAGGCGAGCGGAACCGGAGCGAAGCGACTCAGTTTTTCTTTTCTTTGGTTCCGTTTCTTTTCCTTTTTGCGTTACTGATCCAAGAAAAGAATTAATACATGTGTAAAAATATTATTGTTAAGTTAATTGATAAAAACAATAATAGGTACAACGATGTCAGGAAAAGGGAAGAAAGCAAAGATAATTCCAGGTGGAAGAGAAAAAATTCAAGAAATGATAAATAATGAAAAAAATGCTGTTGTAAGAGATAGGCTAAGGGCAATATTTTGGAGCAATAATCAAGTTTCAAATCAAGAAATAGCAAGAAGATTAAACAAAAATAATGGCACGATTGGAAAGTGGATAAAGAATTGGAATAAGTTTGAATATCCGGGATTATTAAATAAACCAGTGCCCGGAAGAGAAAAAATATTAAATGAGGAAGAGGAGAAACAAATTATTGAAATGGTTAAAAGGCAACCAGATGAGAATTATCAGGGACGAATAACTTGTAAAATGCTGTGTGCAGAGATAAAACAGAAATTCGGAAAGCGAATAACCCCTGAGGCATTAAGACATTATTTGAAAAAGAATGGATTATCATGGAAGAAGCCGAATAAATATGACTACAGAAGAAATGAAGAGCATAGACAACGATTTTTATGGAAATTAAACAATATCAAAAAAAAATCTGAAGGAAAACAAGTTAATATGGTTTATGGACGAAACAAGAATTGAGCTTGATCCAAAGACTTCGCACGATTGGATGCCAACAAATACACGTAAATTAATTAAAACCAACCATTCAGGACAAACTGACTATGTTATAGGTGGTGTTTCCCCAAAAACAGGAGATAGTGTTTTTTTGCAAACAGATAAAGTAGATTCACAGACGGTTTCAAAGTTTATACAAGATTTGTCTGAAAATTATTTAGACTACGACAACATTTTAATACTTGATAATGCTTCTTATCACGTGGCTCAAGGGAAAGAAGATTTTCCTATTCCAAAAAATATTAATTTGCTTTATCTGCCAACTTATTCGCCTGATTTAAACCCTATTGAAAGGTTATGGAAGTATTTTAAAGAAAAATTTATTAATAATAGATTTTTTGAAAACATTTATCACCTAAGAAATACAGTTAATGATGCTCTTCATAATCTTTTATACGACTGCCTTACAATAAAATCTATTTGTGGAACATACTAATTACTTTCTTGGATCAGTAGTCCAAAAAGAAAAGAAATGAACATGCGTAAAAGCCTGATTAGACAGATTCCTACGTCACGCCCTACGGGCGTTCCTCGGAATGACGAATGCAGGCTAATTATTTAGCTTACCCTTAAGTATACCAGCACACGCGAATGCACCAGTTGTCAGGAAAAGAGTAACTACGGCTGAAGTTGGCAAAATTAATAATTGTTTTCCTATAAGATCTGTCGTAAAAACTTTATCGTAGTGAACGTATAAATGCTCCACTACATAAAACGCTCGCTTTACATCTAGCAGTAAATTAACAATTGTAAAAAGCAATGATGCTTTAAAACAAATTATTAAAGGAATAGGTTTTTTACTGAAATTTTGATAGATAATTGCTGAAATAAAAGCCGCTGCGCCTGTAAAGGGAAACGTTATCATAAGTAAATCAATATTTGTAAGTCTTATGGTTGTTTTCAAAATGAAAAGTATCAAAAATGTTATTAATGTTAAAAAGATAGATTTTTTAAGCATTTATCAACTTACTTTACAATAAGAATGGAATGCCTTTTGTTTAGGTAAGGCAAATGTTTTTCCGTAATTATTTCGCCGGGAATCAATACCGGTATACCTGGTGGGCATACAGCAATTACCTCGGCACAAACTTTGCCTATACTCTCTTCAAGGCTTACTTCTTCCTTTTCTGCGATGTATGCAGCTCTAGGAGTGCAGGCCATTGCCGGTATGTGGAAAGGCATAGATTTTGTTTTTTCTAAATATGTAATGTCGGAATAGTTACTCTGGGCAATACTTTCAAGGCATTCGCAGAAATAACGCATTTCTTGCGCTGTATTGCCAACATTACAAAGAGCAAGAATTCCCTGATCTGTTGCAGCTTCTATTTCAATATTATATTCAATTTCCAGTATACTCTGGAGTCTTTTACCGCTTAATCCGTCAATTTTAAGGTATATTTTAGTAGGATCCACGCTTTCTGATAAACATTTGACTCCTTCAACCCGGCTTAAATATTCCCTTGTTGATTCAGTATTTTTTATGGCAGCGTCAAGTCTTTGCATTCCGTATTCAGAGGAGAGGTAGGCTCTAGCTGCATCAAGGCTGGCAATAAGCATATAAGACGGGCTTGTTGACTGAAGCATACTAAGGTTTGTTTCAATCTCTTCAATGTTAATCCTGCTGTTTTTTCCTATGTGAAGCACAGAACTCTGTGAGAAGCTGCCGCCTGTTTTGTGGAGTGAGTGCACAACCGCATCAGCCCCGCACTCAAGTGCAGGCTGCGGTAGCTGGTCGCTGAATTTCCATAGGCAACCGTGTGCTTCGTCTACTATAAACAAAACATTACGCTTTTTACAGATTTCAGCTATTTTTGTTATATCGCTCACAACACCTTCATACGTTGGGTTTGTAATCCAAACTGCTGATACATCATTGTTTTCATCAAGGAGTCTTTCTATTTCAGCAGGGTTAACAGCGCCCCAGATACCCCAATTATCGAGTTGTTCAGGAATAACCCAGATTGGGTTTGCGCCTGTAAGGGTAATTCCACTGATAACCGAGCGGTGACAATTTCTTCCTATGATAACTTTTTTGCCTTCTTTTGCTACAGTAAGCGCGAGGGCAAGATTGCCAACTGTAGAGCCGTTTATTAAAAAGAATGAATGCTGCGCTTCGAACAGCTCAGCCATCAATTCCTGAGCTTCTGCAACAGGACCTTCCGCAGGATAAAGCTTACCCAGTCCGCTGAATTCATCAGTTGTATCTAAATTAACAATATTTTCGCCAATTATATCTTTAAATTTCGGCAAAACACCTTCACCCCTAGCGTGACCCGGAATATGCAACGGCACAGAAGGATTGTCCGCATACTTCTTAAGGGCGTCCAGCACGGGGGTTTTTATGCCAACCAGATTTTTTAATGTTTTGTCCGCAAATTTTACCATAGTAGTAATTTTATACTTCATTAATTTAATGAATGCAAGCAAATTTTTTGTGTATTTTTACATAACTTTTTAGTTTATAAACCTGCTCAAACACAACATTAAAAAAGCATTAAATTGTCAGTATTTATAACAATTTTATATACCCTTTCGTTTTTATATACATAATACATATTTATAGCTAATATTTATCATTTAGATAATGGGGGCGGATATATGTCAAAAATTAAATCTTTAATGAAAGAATTAAACCTCACTGAAGAACAAATTGAGCTAACAACCAGGAAAATCGAAGATGTCTGCCGGAACTACGAAACAAAACCGAGCAGACATTTTGCTTTCAGGATGGTTGGCAACGGCAACGGCAATGGAAACGGTAATAACTAAGAATAAATTTACGAGTTTATAAAAGAAGGAGAAAAGAAGATGTTAAAACTAAACGCTAACGGTGGCCCACAAGAAGACGCATATATGAAGATCAAACAACAAAGACAGGAATTATCATTAAAAATCTTACTTAACAATTTAACATCAGATTACAAATCAGCAGGAACAGCGCCGCAACAGGATTCTATCAGATCACAAATCGAAAGATTAATGTCTTCAATGGGTGAAGGTAAATCTTTTTCAGACGTAACAGGCCAGGATCAAAGTATATTTAATAAAAATCAAGCCCCAACCGCTCAACAAACAGCAGCAAATACATTTAATAAGCCAGCAACAAATACAGCAACTCAAACAAATAAAACCGCAAATGCAGATGTAACCGCTAAAACAGATACAACTGCAAAAACAGGCGGAGTAACTAAAACAGGCGTAACATCTACAGAGAGAGTAGTTGGCACACATGGGAGTCATGACGCTATTACTGATCTACAACAGGAACTCTCAGCAGAAGATAAAGAGTATGCCATGAAACTTAATGGTGGAGATGATAAACTAGGCGATAGAAGCGAAAATGAAGTTCTTAATACCGGCATGATTCTCTATGATCTAGCAGAGGATTTAGGTGTTGCGAACTGTGCTGAAAAAGACTGGTTTGAGGCAGCATCTTCAGGCGAAAATAAAGATAAAATAACTATGTATAGGGATACAAATCAGAATGGACAGATAGATGACTCTGATAAACTTATTGATGGTGATAATAGTGAACTAAGAGATGGTAAATATCTTGACAAAGATTTACTAATGCAAGTAGATTCCGAAAGATACGGCCAGGTTGTAATAAGTTCCGGCGGTGACGGAAACATGAATGGTGCTGATGACAGAATTATTTCAATGGGCGGTCAAGCAGCAAGCAAAAGCATAGAGGGCGGTTTAAAAGATGCAACTGCACCAAAAGATAATACTGCCACAACAACTGAAAAAGCAACAGAAACCAAAACCGCAACCCCTAAAGCAGCAGAAGAAGCTAAGGCTGTAACCAACGCTCCACAGGTAGCACAAAAGGCAGAAGCCAACCCTGTATTAGGAAAATTGGTGGATCAGGTACAGGATCCTGTAAGCCTCAGTGATTCCAACATAAAAGATCTCATAGCAGCAATTATGCTTCTGATAAACCAGAACGCAGCATAGAAATTACGGTTAACTACAAAAAAAGAACCCTGTATCAGGGTTCTTTTTTTGTAGTTATTAAAGAGTAGTTGAATTATTAAAAAAATATTAATTATAAAAATTTTCTTAATATTTATAGCAATTATATATACTCTTTCGTTTTTATATACATATATATATTTACAGCTAGTTAATCCATTGAAAAACGGAGGCATAACGTATGTCGAAGATAAGGTGTTTAATGAAAGAATTAAATCTCACTGACGAACAAATAGAAATAACAACGAAGAAAATTGAAGATGTCTGCCGGAACTACGAAACGAAACCAAGCAGACATTTCGCTTTTAAGATGACCGGCAATGGCAACGGAAACGGCAACGGCAATAACTAGAAATAAATCTAAGAGTTTATAGAATAGAAAAAAGGAGAAAAGAAGATGCTAAAACTAAACGCTAACGGTGGCCCACAAGAAGACGCATACATGAACATCAAACAACAGAGGCAGGAATTAGCATTAAGAATTTTACTTAACAATTTAACATCAGATTACAAATCAGCAGGAACAGCGCCGCAGCAAGATTCTATAAAATCACAAATTGAAAGATTGCTATCATCAATGGGCGATGGTAAATCTTTATCCGACGTAACCGGCCAGGATCAAAGTATATTTAATAAAAATCAAGCCCCAACAGCACAACAAATAGCTGGACAGGCATTAAATAAACCTGCTGCAACCGCAGCACCTAAAGCAGACGCAGCACCTAAAACAGGTGGAGGCTCTGGATCAAGCAGCATTAACCATGCCCCTATTGCTGAACTGGAGCAGGCACTCTCTGGAGAAGACCTTGAATGGGCCAAAAAAATCAATGGTGGAGATGATAAATTAGGTTATAGAAGTGAAAATGAAGTTCTTAATACCGGCCTTATTCTTTATGATCTAAAAGATGAATTTGGAATGGATGGCATTAGTGAAGCTGATTGGTTTAAAGACGGAGCAAATAGTGACAAAATAAATTGGTATGATGATACTAACGGAAATGGACAGATAGATGACGGTGATAAAAATATTGATGGTGATACCAGTTACCTAACTCCAGGTGGAAAATATATTGATCCGAGCAAAGCAAGTTTCCTAATGGAAGTAGAGTCTGAACAATACGGCAAAGTTGTAATAAGTGTCGGCGGTGACGGAAACCTGAACGGCGCTGATGACGCAATCATGTCAATGGGCGGTGCAACAGCAGCTAAAAGCGCAGAAAGCGGTTTAAAAGATGTAGCCGCAGCAAAAGATACTGCTCTTCCATTAAATGAAAGTGGAAATGTTAAATTTGAAGTTTCAGCATGTCCTATATGTAAAGGCGCAGGATGCCCGGCATGTACAGGTCAGGGTGTAACTCCTAAAGAATATGACCAGATGCTTGCCGAAAAGAACGGAACCCCTGCAAAAACAACAGCAGCTCAAAAAGACACAGCAGCTCCTAAAGCAGCAGCAACAGAAGCAAAAGCAATAGCTAAAGCCCCAAAAGTAGCACAATTAGCTGAATCAAACCCTGTATTGGGGAAAATGGTAGACCAGGTAGAGGATCCTCATAGCCTGAGTGATTCAAACATAAAAGACCTCATAGCAGCAATTATGCTTCTGATCAACAGCCATAAAGCAGCATAGAGCTAACTCTATTACAATAAGGAAGAGCTCTCAATTGAGAGCTCTTCCTTATAACTTATATTAAGAAAATATAAAACCGTTAAATTCTTAGCAATTTTTATTAGTTTCTTTTTTTTATAATAATATATACAAAATATATATTCATTCAGGAGAATATAATGAATCATAATCAATTCTACAATCAGCACTTATTTAATGATATTTCTGACAGTACAGGAGATGGAATAAGAAGAAAAAATAAGTTAAAAGAAGCAAACCTTATGAATTTGGCGGTTAATTTCAGCGATCCCGCCGTCCTTGCAAAAATTAGGGAAGTTTTTACAAACCTTTCTCCTGAAGAAATGCTGGAATTAAAAGATCATCTTGATAGCAAAGGTTATTTAAAAAAGGCAAATTCTAATAATAATTCCCAGAAAATAATAGGGAAAATTGCACAAATTGCATTAACATCTACTCCGGAAAATGAAAAGTTAAAAAAAATAAAAGAACGATACAACAAAAATCTTACTAAAATAGATAAAATCAAAGGAGTAATGACAAAGATCCATGACGAGAGGGAATTAAATAAATTATATTTTATGCTGGAAAAGCTAAATGAAGAAAATATAAAACTTTTTCAATTCATAGATAAAGTAAGAGAAGAAACATTAGCCAAATAAGAAAAATTTGCTAATATAATAAATATGGATGCATTAATTCTATTACCACCGCAATGGACAGCATTAAGCCCTTACTATGCAATGCCTATTCTATGTGCTGAAATCAAAGCTGCCGGGTATAGCTGTCTTTTAAAAGATTTAAATATAGAATTTTATAATAAGATTCTCTCACCTGAATACCTATCCTGGTGCAAAATTGCTACTCAAAAGCGATTAGAATCCCTGGAAATTGAATTTATTAAAAAATTATCCGAGATGGGAGCAGAAGCATATTCAGAAGAAAATGTGTATCAGGAAATAGAAGCCTGTGTCAACAAATATGAAATGTACTGGGATTCAGTTATACAAAATATTAATAAGGCAAAACAGACCTTAAAAAACGAGGAGAGTTTTTATAATCCTGATAACCTTGCATGGGCGTTCAATATTATTATGAAGGCTCTAGATATAGCAAGCCTGCCGTACTATCCGTCAAAAATTATGCTTATGGACTTCAAGAATAGAAATCATAAGTTAACGCTGGAATCCACAGTAGAAGCAATAAATAACAAAGAAGAAAACCCTTTTTATGAATTTTATGAAATGGTGCTTCCTTCAATTCAGGAACAAAATCCAAAAATGATCGGGATATCAATCAATGCTTTTTCACAAGTGGTAAGCGGGTTATGCCTGGCAGGTATGCTTAAAGAAACAATGCCGGAGACTCATATATCCCTCGGCGGAAACTTTTTCACCAGAGTAGTGGATACTATTGTCCAAAAACCTGAATTTTTCGAACAGTTTTGCCACTCCCTTACTTATGAAGAAGGCGAAATCCCGATGGTAGAGCTAACGAGAGCAGTAGTTGAAAAAGGCAGTCTGGCGAATGTGCCTAACTTGCTTTATCTTGAAAACGGAAAAGTTATAAAAAATGAAAAATGCGAGCCTAAAAAACTGAATGAAATAGCAATTCCTGATTTTAGCGGTTTTGATCTTAATTCTTATTTATCCCCGGAAATAGTTATGCCCATTCAGGCCTCAAGAGGCTGTTACTGGGGCAAATGCACCTTCTGCGACCACGATTACGGAGTCAGGTATAACCTTAAAACTCCTGAAAAACTGGTTTTAGAACTTAAATCATTAAAAGAAAAGTATAATATCAGGCATTTTGAGTTTATTGACGAATCAATTTCACCTTCATATTTAAGGAAAATGAGTGAAAAAATTCTTGAGAAAAACCTTGATGTAAGGTGGTTTATTTATTCAAGAACCGAAAATGGCTATAGTCAGGAGCTTATGGATCTAGCTTTTAAAGCAGGATGCAGAATGATTATGTGGGGGATAGAAAGCGGCTCTCCACGTATTATGGAACTTATTAACAAGGGTATTAACCTGGAAGAAAGATTTGAGCCTTTGAAAATGGCTAATAAGGCGGGGATATGGAATTTCAGCTTTACATTCTTTGGTTTCCCTACGGAAACCTCGACAGAGGCATTGCAAACCATAAATATGATTATAGACAATAAAGATATAATAAATTCATACGGAATGAGTCTTTTTACCCTTGGCAAACACACAAAACTAAGGCAAGAGCCGGAGAAATTCGGAATTGTTAATATAAGGGAAGTAGAAGAAGACCTTTCAATACAACTTAATTATGAATTAACACAGGGAATGACGCGGGAACAAGTTAGAAAAGCGGCAGAATTATGCAATGAAATAAGCGACAAAGTTTATCACGCGCCTTTATGGTTCTCTATTGGCTTTAGAGAGTTTTTATACCTTTACCTTGATAAATATGGTCTTGATTATGTAAAGGAATACTCATATTTGGACCCTGAGAAGGCCGAAAAGTACAAAAAAAAATAATTAAAGCCGAGAATTAACACATCACTTTTGTTGCCCCTTTAAAAGCAGGCGCAGGACACATTTTTTTGTTTTCATTTCAGGTTAACTTTGACGTATAAGTTAATTTTTAAGGGGGAAACTGGCCGCTGCGCAGCCAGTTTCCCCCTTAAAAAAACTACTTTAACGCCAAGGCAAACTTTCATTCAAAAACAATAATTGAGTACCTACGCCACTTTTAAAAGTCATATATGGCAACTGTAGTAATAGTACCTAAGTTTCCGGCGTTAGCCGGCGAAGCAATCCATCATCCAGCAAACATTTGGATGGATTGCTTCGCCGAACTCTACGGGTTCTCCTCGCAATGACAAAATTCAACTCTTAAAAATTGCCATTTTCACCACGATCATTAATATACATTATACAGTTGATGCCATCCGAGTTTAAAAAGAATATCCTTATCTAGTGTGGGGATAAAGTGTTTAAGGCTCGGTAGGTATGGGAAACACAAATACGCCAATGTCTCTTAATCACTGTTTTCAATACTATGAAGACAGCTTTCATCCTGCTGTCGCCAAAGCAAATAAGGATTTCACAGGAGTTGACTTCAATGTCAGCCTTGTGAGCGCCTCTTATGACCCTGCGGGTTTCTGGAGAGACAATGATTACTTTGTTACCCAGATCCATTTTACCAATGAATTCTTCCTTGTCCTGAAAATTTCGAACATTGCAGCTGATTTAATACTTATGGAGGCGCTAGGAAAAAGACACAGAGAAACAGAATATTTAAAACTGAAAAATATAACCGAACTTGAAGCTAGAATACTTACAAGCTATAACGAGTTTATCTACAAGCATTTAAGCGAACTATTCCTGAATAAAAAGGAAATTAACAGCATTCTTCATACTTTAAAAAATGAAAAAACCGTGTATTTAACGTTTTACGTAGGTGGAAACAATGAACACGAAGCTGGCAGGATAATACTCTCTTTCCCCGAATTTGTAATCAGGAAAATCAAGCCTGTATCCTTACCAGAGGAACTTATAAACTATGAATTTTTTAAAAAAAGCGTAGTTGAAACAGACATTTTAATCGGCAAAACAAGGGTCTCACTTGATGATATACAGAGCCTGGAACTTGAAGACATAATCATACTTGAAGATAGTAACCTCTATAGGATGTATTTAAAGGAATATCAGGACGTAAACATAAATTTAAACCCCAGTCACAGCCTTGTAGTAGACTTTGAAGAAGAAGAAAATGGAGATGATGATACTGTGAGTGAAGTTAGAAACAGGAACATAAACATTTGGGACAGCCTGGAAGTAGACGTATACGCAAGTTTTGAAAAAGTTAAAATGAAGCTCGGCGAATTACGGGAAATAACAGAGGGGCTTGTTGTTGATGTAGCGTCAATTGCTGACAATAAAGTGTTTATTGAAGTGGAAAACAGACGGCTTGCTGTTGGAGAGCTGGTTATTATCGGCGATAAATACGGAGTGAAGATAACTGAGATCTGTAAAGAAGCAAAATCCCGTGAGGTTGAGAAATTGGAAGAAGAAGCAATCGAAAAGCAGGAAGAATTAAGCCACAATACACATTATGAAGAAGACCAGGCTGACGAGGATGACGAAGATATGGAGATCAGCGAAGATATCGAAGATTCTGATTTTGAAATTGATGAAGGCAATGAAGAAGAGGATGAAGACTAATTATGAGCAGCTATATAACAGCTTTTTCAGTTTATACACTGGCTTTAATAGGAATAATTTTTGTAGGCCTTATAGTGGTTAAAAAAACCTTGATGTTAAATCCCGAAAAAAACAAAAATAATTTCTTAAAAGTGGAGACCAGTCTTACTATTGAACCGAGAAAAACGCTACATGTCATTAAAGCAGGAAAAGAGAAGTTTTTGATATCTTCATCAGGCGAAGGCTGCTACTTTATGACAAAACTAGAGGACAGGCCGACTCCTCGTAAAGACGATTTAGATGTAATACAGGAATATTTTAGCTATGGAAGAAATAATTAAGAATCTTAATCCAAGTCTGCAACTGCTTGTTTTACTGGCGTCCCTAACATTTTTGCCGCTGGCTTTTATCACTATGACAAGCTTTCTAAGGTTTATAATTGTTTTTTCCATTTTAAAAACAGCGCTGGGTACGCAACAGGTGCCGCCAGGAATGGTAATTATAGGCCTTTCTATCATTTTAACAATGTACACTATGTCGCCTGTGTTTTCTGATATGTACGAGGCGGGGCATAAGCCCTACAAACAGAGTGGTTCTCTTGTACTTGCAATGAAAGAAGGCGTAGAACCTCTCAAAATGTTTATGATGAAACAGACAAGGCAGCAAGATGTTGCGTTTTTTGTGGAAACATTAAGGAAAAAAGCGCCTGAAACTCCTGCTGATATTGGTTTATTTGAAGTTGCGCCAGCTTATATTATGAGTGAGCTAAAGACATCGTTTGAAATAGGGTTCATAATTTTTATTCCCTTTATTGTTATTGACCTTATTGTTGCTAACGTTCTCCTTGCACTTGGTATGTTTATGTTATCGCCAACAATTATTTCCCTTCCCTTTAAGCTGCTGATATTTATTGCGGTGGATGGCTGGGGATTGATTGTTAATGGTCTTGTACAGAGTTTTAATTAGGAAGGTTGTATGGATTTATTACTTGAACATTTAGGAAAAGGCTTGCTCGTGATGCTGCTGATATCCATGCCTGCTGTTCTGATTGCCGCTGCCATTGGTCTTGTCGTAGGTATACTTCAGGCGGTCACACAGGTACAAGAGCAGACGATTGCAGCAGCTCCCAAGATACTGGGAGTATTCCTGGTAATTATGCTTATGGGCCCATTTTCTATGCAAACTCTTATGGATTATGTTCACACATCTGCAAATATAGCTTTTGGAATAGTTCCACGTGATGAGGAAACAGTATTATCCGGCAGTGATTTTTATATTCAAAAGAAAAAAATGGAAGATAAAGAATACGTAAAAGAAGCTCCCAGCGTGCAGGAAATAATGAAGAGAGCCGGAAAGGTGCCTTATGTTGAAAGAAAGACTAATTAGTATCATTGCGCTATTGTTGATTTGCGCTTCGCCAGCCTATGCCATTGACGAAATCAATAAAAAACTTGAATTAAAGGAAAATTTTTCCCACCTTCTTACCTTTGATGAGAAAATTATCCGCTATAAAGCAGGTAATGACAGTGCTTTTAATATAGAAATAATGCCGGACATCTATAATACTCGACATGAAATGCTTATAAAACCTCTGGTAAAAATAAACACAAACCTGTTAGTTTGGACAGAGTCCAGGGTTTACAACTTTGACATTAAGGTTAAAGGTATAAATAAAGGGTATGAAGGATTTGATTACTTTGAAATTGACTTACCACCGGGGCTTAATTAAATACTGAAATTTAATCTCTTTAAAAATTGATAATTGATGTTATAATAGTATCAAAAGGGCGAGGATGCCCCGCAAAGACATCCTCTTTAAAAGCCCCTAATTAAATGAGGTAAAAGGACTTAGTATTTCTACTAGGTCTTTTTTGCCTATTATGAGGAGAATTATAATAACAAGCATCATTAATTCTCGCTCACTCAAAGCAAATTTAACCTTCATTCAGCATCACCTCCTTTCTCTGACTATTCCACGTTTAGAGCGTGTCCAGAGGGGAAATGATTCAGGGCTTACCCCGTTTATTAGAGCAATTTTAACATAAATAATAAGAAAAGCTCTAGAAATCCTAATATAAATTATTTCTTTAAGAATTTAACTAAGGTATCTTCTCCGTCTTTTGAGTTTGGGGGTAAAAGTGGTATATAATCCTTAATTATTCTGCCTAAAATTTTATCTGCTCTATCATACTTTTGAGCTTGTTCATTACAGCTTGCAGCTTGTTCTCCAAGATTTTCATCTCCAGTTAGTTCTTGAGCTTCGATTCTAAGCTTATTAGCTTTTCTTTCAAAATCACTAGCTTGTATTTCAAGATCAACAGCTTTACGAACCGTTTCTTCATACTCGATAGCTTCAGCTTTTAATTCTTCTGCTTTGTCTCTACTTCTTAAACTGTGTATTTTAATATCATGAAGTGTGCTACCCAAGAACATGCGGAAATCTTCTTGTTTTTCTGGTCCTGACGCGTTCGGATTATCCTTATCTTCACGTTTATTATATCTTCTTATGGTTCTATCAATCTCTTCCCGAAGCTCTTCTTCTTCTATCGGGTGAATAGGTCCATGATCTAAAATATTAGCAATATTTCCAAATCTTACCTGCTGTTTTCCGCGGTTTTCTAAACTACGATTTTGTTGGATTGGGTTGAATCTAACCGTATTTAATGAAATCATTTTTATCCCTTCCTTTTTCAATTAATCTATACATCCGGTTAAACGTCCCTCAAAAAAAAAGTTAATAAAACTTACTCCCCTCCGTTACAATTTGTTACAGGTTTTTACCCTGAACAAATGATGGAAAAAACCGCATAAAACATTATTATTCAGGTTATGGATCAAATTTTTGAAGCATTAAGCAAAATACCGAATTTCGAAAACTATTTATATGCAGGACTATTGCTATTCGCGCGTTTTACAGGATTTATTCTGGCAGCGCCGGTGTTTAACCGTAAAGACGTGCCTCACCTTCTTAAAATCGGCCTTATTTTTATATTAACCTTAACTTTTTTACCTTACTTTAAAGACACCCATGCTCCTGCAGAAACCTCGTTTATGCTTGCTATTGCACTAAACTTTATTTTCGGAATGCTTATTGGGTTTATTGCGGCAGTTATATTTGAAACAATTGTGGCTGCCGGGGAAATGGTAAATATGCAGATGGGTATGCAATCATCAATGATGTTCGACCCCAGTGCAGGAATACAAATGGGCGTCATGGGGCGCTTTTTTATGTATCTTGGAACGGTCATATTCATACACATAGGCGGGTTATTCTGGATGTTTTTGGCTTTCCAGAGAGGATTTGAAGTATTCCCCCTTTATGGCACCTCTATACCCTTGAAAGAAATAGTTAATCTTGATTATATGATATTTTTGACAGGCAATGTGTTGTTTATTGGGTTGCAATTATCAGCTCCTGTCGTTATAACAACGCTTTGCCAGGATTTAATCCTTGGGATAATTTCAAAAGTAGCACCTCAGATCAACGTATTTCAGCTCAGCTTCCTGTTTAAGCCACTGGTCGGCACCCTCATAATGCTGATAATCCTGCCTCTTTTATCCAATGCGATTATTGATTATTTCCACTACTACTCGAAGATTTTCTAGCTTTTATAAATTTGTTATAAAATATATGTATGACTAAAATTATACCTATCCGACATTGTGATATAAAAAAAATTATAAAAATGATTGAATACGTCTCTCCTGGCTTATCACCAGGAATGATCGGCGATAAAATTTTTATTCCTTCACCATTTAATATTTTCCATCAACTGCTGCCTTTAAACTGGAAATTCCTTCAGGAATGCTACGTAGCTGTAGAAAACAACGAGCCCCTGGGCCTAATAAGCCTTGCCCCAGACGGGCATACAAAAACCCGATGGAAAATAAACAGATTAGTACTTGGAATGAACGCTTATGACGTGGGAAAACAGCTTATTGACTATGTTGTAAACAAGTACGGCGGCGCCGGGGTAGAAGTATTTCTTGCTGTGATAGATGAGAATTACACAGAAGCCATTTCATTGTTTAAAAATGCCTGCTCTTTCAGAAGTTCCTCTAAAATAAACATCTGGGAATATGATGGCAGTTATCTTTCCAATAATGACACTATGCCTGATTACCTGAGAAAAGTTGATAAAACCGATGCCCAAAAGCTTTATGATCTGGATTCAGAAGCTATACTCCCACAATTCAGGACTTCCTTAATAAAAACACCAGCGGATTTTAATTTTGGCACGAAGAATAAGATCCTGAACAGGGTAAAAGGTTATAAAACATATAAATATGTACTTGATAACCCATCCAACAACAGATTGGAGGGACTGGTTTCCATATTTACAGCAGATAACACTAATTTCTGGGCGGATATAACCCTATCGCTGGCGTATAAAGAGTATTATGAAAACCTTGTGAATTTTGCATTTAATATAGTAAAATCCCAGAATAAGGATGCAAGGTTGTATATAGGAATAAAAGACTATCAACAGACAGGAAAATTTATGGCTGAAGTACTTGCAAGTCATAATTTCAAGCTATGCGGGAATTTTCAAATGCTTGTAAAGGATTATTGGCGACCAGCAGGGTTATTTATTGAAAGGAAAGTTCCTACCATTATTTTCCCGGATATGACAAGCCCGGCCTGCAACATAATAAGGTTTATAATTGAGTCATGAATGAAACTAAAAAAATACGTTTTAGACTTGGAGTGGTTTTTGCATTAACCACTGTTTATATGCTGGCAGAGTTTATTGGTGGGATTATTACGAACAGCCTTGCACTTTTAGCTGATGCAGGGCATATGCTAGGGGATATTACGGCACTGGGAATGTCGTTTTTTGCTACATGGATTGTACTTAGGCCCGCGTGTCCAGAGAAAACATTTGGCTATTACCGAACGGAAATACTCGTAGCCATGACCAACGGCATGCTTTTAATCGGGGTTGCTGTATTTATAATTCATGAAGCCATAGGCAGATTCTATTCGCCGCGAGAAGTCATGGCACCTCTTATGATAATAATTGCTTCAGGCGGATTAATAATCAACTTAATAGGAATGGTGGTTTTACGCTCATCCATCAAACACAATTTAACTGTAAAAGGAGCATTTTTACACATTATTGGGGATACTCTTGGCTCAGTTGGAGCAATAAGTGCTGGTTTTATAATTTATTTTTTCAAATTCTACTATGCAGACCTTATTATTAGCTTTATTATCGCTATTTTAATTACTATAAGTGCTATAAATCTTGTTAAGGAATCTACAAACATCCTTCTTGAAGGAACTCCAAAGCACATAGATATTAATGAAATTAAAGACACGCTGTTAAGCTTTCCTGAAATAAAAAAGGTTCATGAGTTGCATGTTTGGAGCATTTCCTTACAAAGAGTAGCATTAAGCATTCATGTGGTAAGCGATCACCCTGAAAGCCAGGAAGTACTGTGCAAGGTTGACAAAACTTTAAGGGAAAGGTTTAATATACACCATCTTACGATTCAGGTAGAGCCGTCCGGGTTTCCTGAAAAACGCTGTGATTTTTAGGAGCATAACAATGAACATAAAAGACTTTTATAATGAATTTTTCATAATGGCAGGGCCATGTATTATTGAAAACGACGGCACAACCGCATTTAAAACAGCAGAAGCGTTAAAAAATATTACAAATGAACTTAAAATTCCATACATTTTTAAAGCCTCGTATGACAAGGCAAACAGAACCTCTCTTGATTCATACAGAGGGCCGGGGATAGACAAGGGGCTCGAAATTCTTGCAAAAATCAAGCAGGAATTTGATGTACCTATCGTCACAGACATACACCTGCCTGAAGAAGCCGCAAAAGCAGCAGAAGTTGCGGATATATTACAAATCCCGGCATTTTTATGCAGGCAGACAGACTTATTAGTTGCAGCAGCAAAGACAAACAGGATCATAAATATAAAAAAAGGACAGTTTTTAGCTCCACACCAAGTTGAGCAGGCAGCACAAAAAGTAAAAGCCAGCGGCAATAATAATATTTTAATTACTGATCGTGGAGTAAGCTTTGGGTATGGCAACCTGGTTTCTGATATGAGAGCAATACCTATAATTCAGGGGCTTGGCTATCCGGTGGTGTTTGATGCGACCCATAGTGTACAGCTTCCTGGAGGAGCAGGAAGTGTTTCTTCCGGCCAGAGAGAATTTGTTTCAACACTTGCAAAAGCAGCAACAGCCGCAGGAGCTAATGGATTATTTATGGAAGTCCATCCTGAACCTGAAAAAGCTCTAAGTGATGGCCCTAATATGCTCCCTGTGGATGAGGTATATGATCTATTAAAGGTATGTAGTGATATTTATTCATTAGTTAATAAACACAAATGTAAAAATTTCTAAACATTTTTCATAATATTTTGTTTCCTAACAATTCCCTAACATTTTTTATAATAAAATTACTCATGTAAATTTTATTAAACAGTGTCAATATATTTCTATTACATGTTTTATATTGATAGGTGACGGTATCTGGACTTAAGGGGAACGTGAACAAATGGTTGCCTGGATGGTTAATTTTAATAGGAAACTTACACAATGATGATAAGTCTTCCACAATTAGAAAACCCGAGGTCGAATAATCCGAGGTATAACAGCCCGAGAGGGAAAATTTACCAAACCTATATTCAAAATACCCATATAAATAAAAATGACGAACCCTTAAAAGATGCAGGAGGAACACACACACAAGTAACTTTTAAGGGTTCGCCGTTTAATCAGTTAAGAAACCTCAACAACTCGGAAATAAAAACCGTAGCAGATGCCTTAAAAGAAATAGGAAACTATCTTCGCCCTAAAATAAACGGCGGATTTGATGATGTTGCACAAAAATTAACCGACCTACTTGATAATAAAGACAAATTAATAAACCTGGGTATTAAAGAACAAGGACTTGATGAGGTAGACATTGAAAAGCCTGTAGGGAAATGCTTTAAAAAGGCTGTTATGGCCTTGCCTAAATGGTTAATAAACCTTCCTAAGCGATTTTTTGGTGATGATCAGGCAAAAGAAAAATTTAAAACCATAAGGAAAATTAAATCCCTAAAAAATAGCCTAACCGGCTACTTGCTTGAAATTAGGCAGCTTACAAGGAATTTTGACAAAGCGTTTGAAGGCAACACCCTTAAACAGGTTCTTAAAAATGGGGATAAGAAGGCTCTTGAAAAATTCCTAAAAGATAACAAACTAAATAAAAAGATATTAATAAAATCCAAGGAAAATCCAGATGGCCTTGTAACAATAGAAGACCTTAAAAAAGGGTTAAGCGGAAGTAATGCAGAAGAGTTTGTAGAAAACCTTAAAAAAGACTATATAGGTAACTCCATTAACGCCTGTGAAAGGAATAAATTAGGTGGTCACCTTCCAAAATTTAGTAACGACGGCGTACAGTTCGTTAGCAGAGCTGTTTCCGGGTTAACTACAGCATGGTTTATAGCAAATGACTTTCATAACTTGAAAATGTCAACTTCAGGCAATAAAGATGAAGCAAAAAAACAATGGAAAGAAAGGTTTTTCCAGTACTCTTCCCGTATAGGTTTATATGCGTATGTAGGCTACATTATTAACTCCACATTTGCGAGACATTCAAATAAATCCTTACCGCTTGCTGTAGCACTGGGCGCTTCAAGCGCTATAACTGCTGATATAGTAAGCAGGGCAGTAACCGGGGTTCCCCTGTACCCGAAAAAGCCAAAAGACATCAGTGATAAACCTTATGTAATTAAAGCCTCACCATTAAAACACAACCCTTACGCTTCTCCTTTAAAAACCTACAATGCTTTAAAAGAAAGGCATAAAACCAATGTTGCCTTTAGCGGTAACATATTACAGAAAAAAATACCTTTAAAAACATTGGAAAAAACATACACGACTCTGATGGAGCATGGTCCGGAGAGTTCCAAAGAAATTGCTAAACAAATGCTGGAAATAGCTGGAGAATTCACAGACAAAGTGAATAAAAACTCAAGTCTTGAACAAATCAAACAAGCAGTTAAAGGTGGGGATGTAACAATAGGAGGCAATCTCCTTTACAGGACAGAGAAAGCCCTTATTGATACAGCGAAATTCCCGTTTGAAGTTATAATAGGAGCAGGCAGGGTATTAGCTAACCTTGGCATAAGAATAACCAATAAGCTGGGAATAACAAAGAGAGATCTTATCCCTAAGCCTAAAAAAGATAAATTTGATCCTGCCAAATTCGTGGAAAATACTGTGCAAATGGTAAAAAATGGGAAGATAGGAGAAACAACAAGTAAATTCCACAGTCCTAAAGTTATGGATTATGCGCCCAGTGACCTGAGTACTTGGATGAAAGCTACAGGAGCTTGTTCAATACCTTTCATTGCACTGGACACTTACAACGAAACCATAGAAACAACAAAGAATACAAATATTACTAAAGAAAAAACAAAGCAAAGAATCGTCCAGGATACAACAAGACAGCTGGCTTCTTTCTGGGCTGTTAAATCATTCAACGATATGTTTAAAGGATTACTTAACCATTCACTGGGAGGTAATGCACTGGGAGTATTCCTCAATTGTTCTGGTTATGAAGCAGCAACCCGCGCTTTTGTAGGTCAGCCTATACTGCCTAAGTCAAAAGAAGAAATGAAAGAAATCGATAAGAAAAGGTTTAAAAAACAAAACTGGTTCACTAAGGCTATGGGCGGAAAAATAAAAATGCATGAAGATAAAGTCGTTATCGGTAGTGCTAGTCTCCAGAAACCAGCTTCAATTCCTTTAAATACAAAATTTAATTACTTGGGTTATAATTAAGGTTATATGATAGAAAGATACACGGAAAAAGCAATTAACGTTATCCTTTATGCCCAGGAAGAAGCCTTTTTAGCAAGGCAGGGGAAACTGTACCCTGAGCATATTTTACTGGGGATATTAAGAGAAGGATCAGGAATTTCCGCAAAACTGCTTAAAGCTTCAGGCATTGATGTAGATATTATTAGAAAAGCATTAAAAGAAAAATACGTATACCCGGCTGATACGCATACTTCCTCCGAATCCATGACATTCACCACTGCAGTTAAAAAAATACTCAGGGAAGCATGGTATGAAGCGCAGTCCTCCGGCACTTATTACGTCACACCTGAAAATCTCTTTTTGAGTATGCTAAGGGAAAAAGGGTCATCTGCCTCTGATTTATTATTACAATTAAATGTTGACCTGGCAAAAATAAAATCTACAGTTGAAAAAATCGCCAATAAATCGATAAAACCATTTGTTCATCCTGAAGAAGCTGGTATTTCAACAAATATAACTACACGCACTCTCGACAAAAACATATTTTTTGAAGAAGAACAGCTTAAAAAAGTAATGGAAATTGCGGAAAATAAACTAAAAAATTCAGGTCATCAGGCATTTGGCACCGACCAACTCGTTATATCTATGATTGAAAACAAAGATTCCTGGATTTCCGAAATACTTAAAGGAGAAGGAATTAGCGCTGAAATTTTCAATGCAAAACTTCAGGAAATTAATACAAGAAAAGATGAGTACAACGATCAGGAGCCTGAATTTACTCCCAAAGCGTACAAGGCTATGCATTCGGCTTTTGATATTGCAAAAGAATTCGGTTCAACTTATATTAAGCCCGAACATGTACTTCTGGGGATATTAAAGGAAAACCAAGGCGTTGCCTGTAGAATTTTTAAAGAATTAGGAATTGATATTGAAAATTTATCGCATAAAATAATAAGCCCTATTGAAAAAGAAAAACCGGAAATTCTTACAATAATAAGGCTGGCCAAGGAAGAAGCCAGACGAATGGAAGAAAATATCCTGGGTACAGAACAGATTTTATTAGGGATATTAGGTGAAGGCGCAGGTATAGGCGCAAAAGTTCTTAGAAATCTTGGTGTAACACTTAAGGATGCACGCATAGAAGTTCAAAAAATCACAGGATTCAGTCAGCATTATTCTGAAAACAAAGATATGGTTTTTACACCGAGAGCCCGAAAAGTTATTGCTATGGCCTGGCATAAAGCCAAGAAGAATAAAAGGAATAAAGTCGGATCAGAACATTTATTACTTGCAATAACCGGGGAGAAGGAATCCATAGCACTCAAAGTTCTTGAAACACTTGGAGTTGATACCCTTGAAATACGACAGGGAATACTTAACGAAATTAGAGGAGAGATTGTATGAGGAAGGTTCTGGGTGGGGTGGTCACAGCATTTATGTCACTCTGCTTCCTGACAAATGGTGTATCAGCAAAACAGTTCTCGGATTTACCTTCTAACCACTGGGCACGAAATGAAATTAATGCCCTTGCAAAAGACAACGTAGTTGTTGGTTATCCTGGCGAAACATTCAGGCCAGAGCAGCCTGTAACAAAAGCTGAATTTGTCACTATGGTAATCAAGGCATTGTGGCAGGAAAATTATGAACATGAATTAATTTATTACTATAAAGATGTTCCCGCGGATCACTGGGCGCATGAAATGATTCAAATAGCCTCTGAATTTGATCTTTTAAAGGGTTATTCTGACGGCTTTTTCAAGCCTGATGAAAACTTAAAAAAAGCAGAAGCTGTAAAAATCGTAATTTCCGCTGTTGATGCTGGCGAAGTAACTGAACCTATCGCCAAAAGATATTTAAGCGTGTACAAAGATGCTAATAAAATTCCGGCATCTGCTATTTTATCAGCAGGTAAGGCTGTAAAATATTCTCTCATAGCAAATCCTCCATCTGATAATAAATATTTTAATCCTACTAAGCTAATCACAAGAGCTGAAATGTCTGTAATGCTTTTTAATATGAGAGAGCAGGCACTTCTGCACCCGAATAATAAACTCAAAAAAGTTTTCACTCCTAAATCCGCACAGGGAATTGTACTTGAAAAAGCCGAAATGGAGCCTAACGGCTTTATAGCAGTAATTCCTGAAGGTACTATCCTTGAAGGGTTATTGATTGATGAAGTTATTAACAGCCAGGAAGCTGTTTTAAATAAACTACACATTGTTAAAACCCAAGAAAATTACGTAACCAGACAAAATTATCTCCTTCTTCCTGCCGGAACAAACATTGCAGGTGAAATTGTCGATATTAAAAAAGCGAAATATTTTATAAGAAACGCAAATCTGGGTATTAATGCAAAAAGAGTAATTATAGAAGACGGACACTCAGGCGAACTTGACGCATCAATGTCCTGGAATGTTAAAAAGCCGG
>MFRL01000054.1 GCA_001784565.1 Candidatus Melainabacteria bacterium GWF2_37_15 | reverse complement strand
GTGTTTAATTGGAATACTGCTCATAATAAGTGTCAATAGTTGTAAAGCCTCCTTCTATCGTGCCTAATAGTGGTAGTAACGCCAGTATTATTAAAATAAAAGTAAGCATAAGGAAAGTCACTTTTTGAAATTCTTCTGTCATAAGTTCAATAACCTGTTTTGTTATATACTAATTATATAATCAGCTTTTAAAAATCGCAACCAAATTTCGCAAATTAGTAAATTGTGTTGCGAGACGGTAATATATTTTTTAGATAGGGCGCCTGCAGGCGCCCTATCTAAAAGGTTGTAGGTTAAGCCTGGAATAATGCTTTGATATGTTTTTCAAAACCCCGAAAACCCTGGCAAAATATGCTATAATACTTATATAAACAACCCTGACAACAATTTCCGTTAAACCAAAATTAACACCAGAAATAAAAAAAATTTCATTAAAAATCGTTCGATTTCGTTCGATTTTTTGCTTAATAGACAGCCCTATAGTCAAGCACTGTGAGATTTCTCGGATAGGCTCTTAGAGCTAAAGAGCTCCTTTAGAAAATATTTTTATCATGCTTAAAGCTGCCGGAGCAAGAATCACTATAAACGTAGCCGGAAGAATAAACAATACAAGAGGAATAGTCATTTTAATACTGGCTTTTGCTGCGAGTTGTTCAGCTTTTTGTCTTCTTTTTATCCTCATAGCATCTGAATATACTTTGAGTGATTGACCGATACTTGTACCTAGCTTATCAGATTGGATTAATAAGCCCATAAAAGAACGTAATTCAGGTGATGCTACCCTTTTTGATAAGTTTCTAAATGCATCAGCTCTTGGTACACCAGCGAGAATATCTTTTCCTACTCTCTTGAATTCACTGGATAAAACTGGCGCAGACTGTTCCTGTTCCGCTGCTACTCTGGTAATTGCTGAATCCAGTCCTAATCCCGCTTCAACGCAAATGGTTAAAAGGTCTAAAGCATCTGGAAGTGAATATGTAATAGAATCTGCTCTTGCTTTGGAAATTCTTTTTACGTTCATATCAGGAAGCTTGAATCCTGTTACCGGGCATAAAATTATTATCATCAGTTTCATTAATGTAGAAGCATCCATAGTAATAGCTAAAAACAGTCCGGCAATACCTCCAAAGCCTGCATATATAAGTTTTTTTGAAACGTAACTTAAGTAAGCATCATCATCAGCGGGCATTCCAGCCTCAACAAGTATTTGTTTTTGGGCCAGGACGTCTTTTGACTTGGCTACTATCCTTTGGGATAAGGTATTAATAAAATGCTTGATAAATTCAGCAGAATCCTCTTCATCTTTTTTTTCTTTAGGTTCCCTATTCTCAAGTTTTGCAGGAGAATATTGCAATAATCTCTCAATTACCTCTTCATTCCTGTCATTAATCAGGAATTCATATATTATATAACCGACTGCGCATATTAAAATAAAGATTGAAATCAGTTCCATGTTGTAAAATAGGCTCCTTTAAACACGTATTTCCGTAACTTTTTTAATTATGAAAAAGCCAAGCACTGTCATGCCAAACGAAAGGCCCAGAGCCATACCTCCAAGGTCAGTAGTGAAAAGAGGTTTCATATAGCTAGGGTTTATAAAATTGATAAGAGTTGCTATAACTACAGGAGCAAGTCCCAATACAATACCGGATAATTGTGCCTGGGCAGTCTGGGTCTTAATCATTCCTAAGAGTTTATATCTTTCACGAATTGTATTATTCAGGTTATCAAGAATTTCAGCTAAATTTCCGCCTACTTCTCTTTGAATAAGTACCGCAGTTATGAAAAACTTTAAGTCCTGACTGCCGGGTAAGTTATCAGTCATACTTATTAATGTATCTCTTACCTCTCTGCCTAATGAAATTTCATCAGAAACAGATTTAAAAATTTTATTTATAGGATATTCGCTCTCAGCTGCTACGGTCTGGAACGCAGATAAAAGAGAATGTCCCGCTCTTAGCGAGTTAGAAACAATCCCCAGTGCATCAGGAAATTGTTGCGTAAATAGCTCTCTTCTTTTAAGAAATTTCATCCTTATGTATATAAACGGGCTTGTTCCAGCAAGTATTCCTATAACCAGGAACATAATATTATTATTGAGCATTCCAATTATCACAAATGGGACTATCAGGAAACATACAAGCATGAAAAATATATCCACAGGCATTTTTATATCAGCAATCTTCAAACTGTATTTTATTTTTTCAACAAACTTGAATTTATTGAAGATAACGCCTATAAACTGAATTCTGTAATCAGAGTTTTCCTTGAGCATTTCAAGCAGGTTTGATTTTTTTAATTTTTCTCTATACGAAAGAGATTTAAATAATTCATCCGAGCCAAGATTCATCCTTTTGCTGTCAAAATCTTTTATGCCCTGTAATCTTCTTTGAATAGCCGGATCTGACGACATATCGGGAAAAAATACGTCCATCAGAACAAAAGTAATTATAATAGGTAGAATTGCTACTACAATATCAAACATTTTTAACTTTCAGGTCTTTTTAGTACTTTTCTTTGTTGGAGGAAGGAATTAATATCGTTTCCTTCTTTTTTATCTTTATCTATTTTATTAATATTATTAATATTAGGATTTACTGTCATTTGTGGAGGGAGTCTATTTGGAGCACTTCCATCGGTTTTTTTGATTTTTTCATTCGGAGGGTTAGGACAAAGGTAAACTACAGGCGCATTAACATCAAATATTTCCAGAGGAAGCCTGATCCCTTTTGCTTTACATTTATCAGAAAATTTTGGTCTTACGCCTGTTGATATATGGCATCCGATTACCCTTCCGTTTTCGTCTGTACCATATTGTTCCCATTTGAATATATCCTGCATGGTTATTATATTACCTTCCATGCCGGTAATTTCTGAAATATAAGTTACCCTTCTGCTTCCGTCGCTTAGCCTGGAGGCCTGTACAATCATATGAACCGCTGAGGCAATTTGCTGGCTTATAGTTCTGTCAGGCAAATCTACACCTGCAAACATAACAAGGGTTTGGAGCCTGGCGCAGGCATCTCTTGGTGTGTTAGCGTGAACAGTGGTAAGAGAGCCGTCATGACCGGTATTCATTGCCTGTAACATATCAAGTGCTTCAGAACCGCGGCATTCTCCGATAATAACCCTGTCCGGCCTCATCCTCAAACAGTTCTTAACAAGATCCCTGGCGTTAACTTCCCCGTTTCCTTCAACGTTAGCGGGTCTTGTTTCCAGCCTTACAACGTGATCCTGTTGAAGGGATAATTCCGCAGAATCTTCTATTGTTACAATTCTTTCGTCTTCAGGAATAAAAGCGGACAGACTATTTAAAAGAGTTGTTTTACCTGAACCTGTACCTCCGGATATAACTATATTTAAATGTGCGGCGACTGCTGCTTTAAGAGTTTCTGCCATTGCGACAGTCATTGATCCCCAGGTAAGGAGATTTTGCATTGTAGCAGCATCGGACTTAAATTTCCTTATAGTAAGAGAAGGCCCGTCAATTGCCAGCGGGGGAATGATTGCATTAACCCTCGATCCATCGGGGAGTCGGGCATCCACCATAGGGGATGTTTCATCTATTCTCCTGCCTACTTTGGAAACTATTCTTTCTATTATGTTCTGTAAATGTCTGTCATCTTTAAAGGTCGTATTTGTTTTCTTAAGCTTGCCGCTCATTTCAACATATACGTTTTTACTGCCGTTTACCATTATTTCTGAAACGTTAGGATCTGCCAAAAGCGGGTCCAGTGGTCCAAACCCTTTAACTTCCTGTCTTATTTCCCTTATGATTTTCGCTTTTTCAGCAGCACTTAAAGGAATATGGGAAAAATCTGTTTCAATCTTTTTTTCTATGAAAGTCTTTAAAAAATGGTCCTGTTCTTCCTGCACATAGCTATCCCAGGCGCCCAGGGTATTAATTTTTTCTATCAGGGAAATATGAATTTTTTCCTTTAATTCTATGTATTTATCTGTTTCAGAAGAAGAAAGTTTCTGCTGAGGGATTGCTCCGCCAGTACCTTCCTGTCCACTTCTTATAAGTCTGTTTCTTAAAGACATATAACATTAACTCCTTGATTTTAAAAATGGTAAACAAAAACCTTTAAGGTTCTCTATAAGTGCTAACAATCCATTTTTATGCGAACCGGATTCTTTATTATCTTCATCTGAATAAATAATTGCTCCACTTATTTTCGAGGCTAAGCCAGCAAAGTTTTGACTAATCCCGGCTGTCGGCTGCGTTTCGGAAATAGGTACTCCTTTATTGATAGATGACATTATTGAAAAATAACTATTTGGGATTTTCCAGTAAACTTCGTGATCGAGGGCTTCTTCAACGTCGTCAATTGTTATCTCATCATCTTCTATATATCGGTTAACAACCAGTTTAACTTTATCTTCACTATATTCGAGGCGTTTAAAAAGAGTCAGGCATCTCTGGCAGTTCCTGATTGACGGTAAATTAACCATTGAAACCAGGAAAATATTAGTGGACATATCAAGGCAGGTAAGTGTTTTAATATCAAAACTGCTGCTTGTATCAACTATTACGTAGGAAAATATGGATTTTAAAAAATTAAGTACAGAAGCAATGTCATCAACAGATATTTCTTCGGCCTGTTCTATATATGGCGGGTCTGCAAGGATGTAAACGTCTTTATTCTTGTATTTTTCAAGGGAAGTAAAAAGGAATGATTCGTCAAGACTGCTTATATGGCTCGTAATATAGGCAATATCAAAGGACGGGTTAATGTCCATGAAAGTAGTTATATCTCCCATTTGAAGGTTAAGATCTACAAGGCATACTCTTTTTCCTGTCAGCTCATTTAATTGCAACGCAAGGTTTACAGCTATGGTTGTTTTGCCTATTCCTCCTTTATTGCTAAAAACAGAGTATATTTCGCCTGCTGTTTTTTCTGTGTCAATAGTTAGTATGGATCTTGCCTTCCTCAGGGCATTATTAAGGTCTTCGAGCATAACAGGCTTGGTTAAAAATTCTCTCGCCCCGCATCTCATGGCTTTAATTACTATATCTGTGTTTACTTTTTCTGAGCATGCAAAAATAATAATATTTTTATTTATACTCGATACTTTTTCTATTAGTTCCAGGGATAGATCCGTATTTTCGGCAAGGTCAATAACTACTAGTTGAGGTTTTTCCTGCATGATAAAGTCATATCCAACTAATAGGTTATCAAAGTCTCCAATTACTTCGATATAGTTTACCCCTTCAAGAAGTTCAAATAGCTCTTTTCTTGTTTTTTCATTACTGTCGATTATGACCATAGGTATTCTGGCGGAGCTCATTTTTAATCCTCCCTGGCCAAATCGGGTTTTACGATAGATGGGGTCACAAAAATTATAACTTCTGTTTCATCTTGTTTGAATTCAGTACTATCAAAAAGTTTACCAATTACAGGCAGGTTTGAAAGAAGTGGAAGCTTAGTTGTAGTATTTGATTCTGATTTGCGTACCAGCCCTGATATAATAGTTGTATGGTTATTTGCAACTTCTACCTTGGTTTTCCCTTTTCTTGAAGAGAACCCTGGTGCGTTGCCTACACTTGCGCCTGCACTTAGATCACTAATTTCTGTCGATATATCAAGTAAAATCCTTTCTGTTTCCTCAAGAATTGTAGGAGTTATTGAGACATTAATTCCCACATCCTTGTACGTATATATAGTATTTCCAAGTTGATCCTGGCCTGAAGGAACAGGAACTTCCTGTCCTGAATTAAATGTTGCTGTTTCTTTATGTGCGACCATTACTTTTGGTTCTGCAAGGATTTTAATCAAACCTTCACCTTCCGCTGCACTTAATGAATAAGAGAGATCATGTCCAGGAAATGCTGACCATGTTTTAAAAGATTTAATATCACCTTCTTGAATAAAAGAAGCGCCTTTTATTTTATTGGACCAGTTTTGCACCTCAAGAATAGGATCTACAATCCATGGAGAAGTTACGTTTTTTCCTAATACTGCATCAAAAGCCTCAAACGTTTCGCCAGTAGAAGTAGTTGTAAGATCCAGGTAATCAAATAGACCTTGTTTAAATTCAAGTCCTCTTGATTTGTTTTTGGTTTTACCCATTTCCACAATTTTAACTTCAAGCATAACCTGCGGGGTAAGGGTTTCTGTAAGATCCACAATAGAGTATCCGTAGGCTTTAGCTAATTCATCTATTTTACCTTTTAAAATAGTAGAAGATAGCTTTCCGCTTAACATTACTTTTAAGCCGGAATCACTTCCCGAATCCACAAAGTCAATCTTTATATTTTCATTTGGTGCAATTTTTTTAATTTCTTTTACAAAGTTAATATTATTGTTTTCTACAAAAAGGTTAAAAAATACCGGTTCTTCTCCTTCTCCCCATATAATTACTGTTGTTTCTCCCCCTGTTTTCCCGTTCATAATTAATTCTTTTGGAGATAAAAATACCATATCTACCAGCTCAGGTTTTGTTATGGAGAATCTTTTTATTGGTTCATCAAATTTTAATATCTGGGATTTGCCTACGATTGCTTTTAGTTCGGAAACTCCACCCTTTAATACCGGCGCATCAATAACTTCGCTCTTTTCTCTAATCTTTTTTATATCTTCTGACTTATAAATAGAATCCTTAGTCTGATTGACTTCAGTAATATCAAGGAAATCGGTATCCAATTCCCTTGTTTGGAGCTTATCTGCTGCATAGGAGCAATTATTAACATACAATACCCCTAGGATCAGAGGTATTATCATTTTATTATTTATTATTTTTTTTATCCTTCCTTCCAATTTTTTCCTCTTTTTAGTCTTTTACTGGGCTAAATCCAGCAATTCTTTCAATTTATTTAAATCTTCTGAAGGTGCAGCATCTTCCTGCGGATTTGTTTCTGCTTGTTCAGTTTCACCAAATTCTATTGTTGAAATAGCGCTTGCTTTAATAAGTTCAATTTTTTTGGGTTCCGGCGGTGGAAGCTTTGGTGGGGTAAACCCTACTTCTTCTGACGGTTCCTCTGGAATATTAGGTGGCGGGAGTTCCAGGGTTGGGGTTTCTGAAGAAGGAGGAGGAGGCAGTTCTCTTTCCGCTATAATAACTTTTTCGTCAGAAGCATTTCTGGTAATAATTTGAAGTTCGCCGCCTACCATATTATCTACGATCCTGGAAACCAGGTCTATAGGCACAAGGAAAGTTATTGCACTTGCCTGTGTAGCTGTTAAATATTCAAGATTTACCTTACCACCAGCTGAGTCTGCATTGTATCTGGAAGCAGTGGTACCGCCTGATGCTTCAAATGCAACTATTCTCACGTTTTGTGCAATGTATTCGGGAGGAGTGGACAGTTTTAATATATCTACGCTTGAACCTACTCTTATATGCGAAGCAAGCCCTTTAAATTTTTCTACAGGAATAGAAATAGCACGCATATCATTAGGTATTTCTATAGTATTAATATACTCTGCCTGAATTTCCGCTGATGTTATAAATTGGCCTTTTACTATATTTTTTCCGGATTTTTTGCCTACGATCAGTGATGTATTATTAAAATAACCTTCAGGTAGTTCTTCTTCTTTGCATTCTTGGTTTTTAAGCATTTCCACTGTAAATGTATCGCCTACTTTTATGTCTTGTATTGCAACGACAGCAGATATTTTTTTTGTCTTACTGTCTGTACCATCAGGATTTTTTTTAAGTTGTGATATGGCTGCATTTTGTTGCTGGATTTTTTTATTTAGGTCATTTAAGGCAGCCTGCTTGCTATTCATAGAATTAAAAATACCAATAGTCGCTACTGCTCCTAAGATAACTGCTATTATTACTTTTTTCTTATTTTTTTTATTTAAACGCATATAATCTTTATAACCCTTGGATATGTTGCAAAGCCTGTATTTATAGTGCTTTCCTATGTATTGTTATCGGTTTAACAATATAAAAACTTTAGTTAATGAATTATATTAATTCCTGCCGATTAAGCCAGCTAATTTCTTCAGAAATGCTGTTTATACTCTGTTTAATATAAGCTGTAGGGTTGTTTTCGTAAAAATTTTCAAAATCTAAAAGCCTGTCTTGATAGTAATTCTTAATAGTCTTTATTATAGAGATTTGTAAGTTTTTTTCCATTTTAGGAAGAATCAGTAGCTTAATTTTTACTATTTGTTCAGAAAGTGCTGAATTTAGCATGAGATTTTCAAAGTATTTTTTACCTGGCGAAGTGATGGAGTACGTGGAACGCCTTTGCCCGCCAGGTGTTGTGGATTTTTTTAGGCTGACATATTTGTTTAAATAAAGTTTTTTCAAGCCTGGATGAATAGAACCCATGCTGGCACTGTAAAACAGAGAAAAATGTTCATCTAGTTTTTTCTTTATTCTGTATATAGTGCATTCTTCATCGAGCAATACGGCCAGTATGACTAACTCTGTGAGCATTTTCTCAGGTCCGCAGATAGTTTGTGTGCATGTAATCCTTCCATAAAAGCCAGCTTTGAAGCGGTTTCAGCTAATTCTCCGGCGGCTTTTTCTGAAATTTGCTGGTATGTCTGGATTTTTACAAAATCAAATACGCTGAGCCCGCCGGAATACCGGCCTACGCCGTTTGTGGGCAGGGTGTGATTTGTTCCGCTGCAATAGTCGCCAAATACCTCAGCAGAAAAATTACCTATAAAAAGTGACCCATAATTATGATACTTTTCTAGATGTTTTCCTGCGTTTTTATAACAAATTTCTAGATGCTCCGGTGCTTTTTTGTTACTTATTTCTATTGCTTGCTCAATATTTTCCACAAGAATAATATAACTTTCTTCAATAGACTTGGATGCAATATTGGAAGTTTCAAGTTTTTCAAGATAAATTTTAATTTTATCCTGAACTTTGTCGATTAGGGTGGGACAATCAGTTATCAGATATGCCCTTGCATCAATATCATGCTCTGCCTGCGCCAGCATATCTGCCGCAATAAAGTCAGGGTTGGCTGTTTCATCAGCTATAATCATTACTTCACTTGGTCCGGCCAGAAAATCAATACCGCATACGCCATATACTTCCTTTTTAGCGGCAGTTACGTACTTATTGCCCGGGCCGGTTATTTTATTCATGGCAGGTATTGTTTCTGTTCCGTATGCCATTGCGGCTATTGCCTGAACTCCGCCTATCCCAAATATTCTATCCGCACCTGCAAGTGCGCATGCAGCTATAGTCACAGGTTGTATTCTCGGGCTGCATACAATAACTTCTTTTACTCCTGCTACTTTTGCCGGGATTACTGACATAATTGCAGAAGAGGGAAGGGGATAATTCCCGCCCGGCACATATGCGCCGGTTCGCTCAAGGGGGATGACTTTATGGCCAAGTTTTATGCCGTTTATATCTACTTCAATCTCTTTCAGGGAAGAAAGTTGTGCCTCTGCAAATGTTTTAACATTTTTTATTGCCAGTTGAATGCATTGTTTGGCGTCTTCAGGTGTTTCAGACAGTGCTTTTTCTATTTCTTCACGGGTCAATTCTAAATTTTCAATTTCTCCATCGCCAAACTGAGCGCTGTATTTTTTGACAGCCTCATCGCCGTTGGTTTTTACATCGTTGATAATTGCAGTAACGCTATCCAGCCCTGCGAATTCCTGGTATTTAAAAAAGTCTTTGGAGATGTCTTTGTAGTTTATTATTTTCATAGGACTTTAAATAAAAAATAAATTTGTTATAATGAATTATACAAGGGCAGGGATGCGTTAACATCCTTTTCAAAGCCTACACCTAACATAGTTGATTTAAAGAAGGGTTAGCAGTTTTGCTAGCTCTTCTTTGTTACATAGCAATAAGAGAAAAACTAATAATATTAGTAGCTCTTTTTTGCTAAGCTGAATCATTACTATCATAGGCCTCACCCCCTTTCCTTCGGGTTTATCCACGTTTTGAGCGTGCCGAGGTGGAGGTAAAGGCTTCTAGCCTGTTTATAATTTTAGCTTTATATTTTGTTTTTATCAATAAATTATTTCGTCATGCTGAATTTATTTCAGCATCTTTCCCTTTTGGGATTATAGCAATAATTCGTAATCTGGAAAGATCCCGAAACAAGTTCGGGATGACGATTTTGGCGATACTGAGCTTTTTACATCAAAATTCCCGCAATGGTTGCTGATAAATACGAGGCTAGCGTGCCGCAAATCAGCGCTCTTAAGCCTAATTTGGCAAGGTCAGCTCTTCTGTTCGGGGCAAGTTCGCCGATACCGCCTACCTGAATAGCTACTGAGCCAAAATTTGCAAATCCGCATAGTGCGAAGCTTGCTATAACAATTGATTTTGGAGAAAGCACGATGTCAGAAGTTCCGTTTATTATTGGGGCAAGATTCATGTAGGCTACGAATTCATTTAAGGCCATTTTTGTTCCCATTAATGAGCCCACTGTGAAGGATTCTTCCCATGGGACACCCATTAACCAGGCAAAGCCGGAAAATATTGTCCCAAGAATTGTATCTAAACTTGTTCCCCAAATTCCAAAAAGTGCGTTAATCATTGCAATCAGTGCTAAAAACCCGATAAGCATGGCTATGACGTTAATGGAAATCCTCATGCCGTCGCTTGCGCCGTGTGCTATGGCATCTATGAGGTTTGCGTGGCTCTTTTTAACTTCAAGTTTTATTTCGCCGCGGGTTTCGGACTGTTCGGTTTCAGGAAAAACTATTTTCGATATAACAAGAGCTCCCGGTGCAGCCATAATACTTGCTGCGAGTAGGTATTCCGCAGGAACACCTAGGGAAATATATACAGCCATTACGCCTCCGGCAATGCATGCCATGCTGCCTGTCATTGAGGCGAGCAGTTCTGATCTGGTCATGCCGGAAACATAGGGTTTAATCATAATCTGGGCTTCTACCTGCCCGACAAATGCGCTGGCTACGTTAGAAAGTGCCTCGCTTCCGCTAACTCCCATTATTTTATATACAATTTTAGCTACAAAAGACACTATCCGTTGCATTAAGCCTACATGGTAGGCAATATTTACCAGTACTGCAACAAAAATGATAGTTGGAACTATTTTTAAAACAAATATAAATCCGTGTCCGGAGCCGAAAACAAACTCTCCGCCCTTATCTGCGAAGTTCAAGAGGTCTTTTATAAATTCGCCAATCTGGGCAAAAATTATCTTACCCAGCGGCACTTTCAGTATAAAAATGGCGATTAAAAGTTGTAAACCCAGCCCTGTGCCAACAAGCCGCCAATTTATGGCCTTTTTATCCCTTGACATAAGAAATGCCAAGCCGAGTATAGTGATTATTCCAAATATTCCAAAAAACCTGTCCATTGCCGACTATTATAGCAGAGATGATGTTATTTTATTTTGCGGTTACAAATTTTTACAAAATTAAGTAAAGAACTTCTTAATAATTATCACTTTTATATTAACTATGTTTTAATATATACAATGATCTGTTTACTAATTTAAGGGTGAGTATATGACAACGGCAAACGATTTTAATACACAGCAGAATACAGAAGTGGAAACAAGTTTCGATAGTTTGCCTTTGGAAACCCTTAAGCATGGCTTTATTAGAAAA
The DNA here is from genome assembly GCA_001784565.1 of Candidatus Melainabacteria bacterium GWF2_37_15. Classification (GTDB taxonomy): domain Bacteria; phylum Cyanobacteriota; class Vampirovibrionia; order Gastranaerophilales; family UBA9971; genus GWF2-37-15. The sequence continues at coordinate 9,102 of MFRL01000054.1, read as the reverse complement.
AATAATTTTTATATCAGAAGAGGCGTGCCTGAATCCCATAGGAGGATTGCTGATAACTTCATGATAATTAAAAAAATATTCGGCCATCCTGTTGTGCAGTCAAAAATTGATGAAGATGAACAAATTCTTCTTGCAAAATATGATTTTAATCTCCTTGAATTCTCCACTTCAAAACAGATAGAGGATGAAATAGTTTTCCTGAAAAAGTGGAGCTATTCTAATAATAGGGAGCTTCAGCAGGTTGCTGATGAAATAATTACAATTAGAGCAAAAGAGCTTAAGTATTTAATTGCTACAAAATATGTTAGTATAACTAACCGGCTCTATAATGGCCATAAAGTGCTTGAAAAATACTTTGAAGATATATCAAAATATTTTTCAGATAGTTTTTAAAAATTAGGGAGGACTTCTAAAAATTGAAAACCCAAGTTCCAAAAAACTTTGGGCCAAAATTTTTATCGGACGGGCAGATTAAGTTTGATTTATGGGCACCAGATACAGACAAAGTAGAGCTTTGTCTGGAAAACAAAGAACTTCTAATGAAAAGAGATAAGGAAGGCTGGTTTTCCATATGCACAAATGAAGCACATGTCGGTTCAAAGTATATGTTTAGAATTAACGGGGATCTGAAAGTTCCCGACCCTGCTTCTAAATGCCAGGCAGTGGATGTTGATGGATGGAGTGAAGTAGTTAAGGAGACATATAATTGGGGCAATGATAGTAACTGGAAAGGCCGTCCATGGCATGAAACAGTACTTTATGAGCTGCATGTCGGCACTTTTACAGAAGAAGGTACTTTTAAAGCTATAGAAAAAAAGCTTGATTACTTCGTGGAACTTGGTGTTACGGCGATAGAACTGATGCCGGTTGCGGATTTCCCCGGAAAAAGAAACTGGGGATATGACGGGGTACTGATGTTTGCACCAGACAGAACATATGGAACGCCTGATGATCTTAAAGACCTTATTAAGGCTGCCCATGAAAAGGGGTTAATGGTGTTTCTTGACGTGGTTTATAATCACTTTGGGCCTGACGGGAACTATCTCTACTGCTATGCAAAGTCAGGATTCTTCGAAAGTAAGCATACAACCCCTTGGGGTAATGCCATAAACTTTGAGAACAGGAATGTAAGGGATTTTTACATTGAAAACGTACTTCATTGGCTTGAGGAATACCGTTTTGACGGGTTAAGATTTGACGCTGTTCACGAAATTAAGGATGATTCTCCTGTTAATATCCTTGAAGAGATCGCAAGCGTTGTAAAAGAGCGTATAAAAGACAGGCATGTTCATCTGGTATTGGAGAATGACGATAATATTGCCAGCCTGCTCCACCACTATGTGGCGCAGTGGAATGATGACTTCCACCATTGCGTGCACATTCAAATTACAGGCGAAAAGGGCGGATATTATGAAGACTATACTGACCATACATACTATCTTGCACGATCTTTGGCAGAGGGGTTTGCTTTTCAGGGTGAGATATCAGCCTATCGTGGCAATACTCCCCGGGGCGAAAACAGCAGGAACTTGAACGTTTCCAGCTTTGTTAATTTTATACAGAACCATGACCAGATAGGTAACAGGGCTTTTGGTGAGAGAATATCTGCGCTTGCTAGCGAGGAGGCAGTCAAGGCAGCGGCAACTTTGTATTTATTAGCTCCTACAATTCCTATGGTATTTATGGGGGAGGAATGGGGCTGTAAAACGCCATTTATGTTTTTCTGTAATTTGGGCGCAGATCTGTCGGATTCTATCAGGGATGGCCGCAGAAGAGAGTTTTCAAGATTTCCTGAGTTTGCAGACCCTGAAAACAGGAAAAAAATACCTGATCCTACGACAGAAGCCACGTTTATAAGTTCTAAAATTAACTGGGATAATATAGACACCGAAATGATGGAATTTTACAAAGAATTGCTTAATATTAGAAAAAAGAATATAGTGCCGCTTATTCCGTATATCGAGCATTCCAGAAGTACGTATGAGATTAAAGGGACAGGTCATTTTACAGTCAAATGGTTCACTAATAATGGGAAAATACTGGAAATAACTGCTAATTTCCCTGAAAATAAGGTTGATTGGTCTATTAATAATGGATAAAAACGCTACACTTGAAAAACTTGCTATACATTACGGTTTAATTCCTGATAGGACAACTACCAGGGAACACCAGGAGTTTCTGAACGCTATTGGAATAAACACTGAAAGCCTAAAAAGCCTTACTAAAGAATTGGAAAAAATTGAAAACCTGGCATGGACGTCGTTTTTTTCTCCGTTGCAGGTGGTCAAATACGGGGAAATACCTGTAATTTCTCTTTCTCTTCCTGAAGATGAACGTGATAAATCGTTTGAATGGGTTATACAGGAAGAAGGAGGGAGGCATCACCACGGTGAATTCTATGCCCCACTGCATAAAGCTGAACTTTCTCTACCTATAAGATTAAATATAGGCTATCATAATCTGAAAATTAGGTCGGAAACAGGTAAAGAAAGCTCTATGAAACTTATAATTGTGCCCCGGCAATGTTATAAGCCGCTTGCGTTGGAGAAACATGAAAAGGTAAGCGGATTTAAATTTAGCCTGTATAAAGGGAATTCTTGTTCGAATTATAGGGTATCGAGCTACAGGGATTTGCAGAATGCCATAAACTTTGTTAAAAGTGAAAACGCAGGCATTTTAGGCGTGGACTCAATTAACCAGTGCGGCAGGATGGCCTTTAGTACTCTGTTAATTGATGTTGATGAAGCAATAAATTTTACGGAAGACAGGGATATCAGGTTAAAAATCCTGACAGAAGAATTTCAGGAAAGTATTAAGCGGATTCAGGAAAGCGAAATATTAGACTTAAAAAGTGTTTTTATCCATAAATTAAAAATTTATAAAATCATATACCATTCCTTTAGGGAAAATCATATCAATAAAAACACGCCTAAAAGCCAGGATTTCTTCCGATTTTTATCCGCTAAGGGTGATAACTTAAGGAAACAGGCACTTTTTGAGGCGATAAAAGAACACCTTCTTTGGGAAAATCCAAAACTCACAAGTTGGCATGAATGGCCTGAGTCTTTTAAAGACTCAAATAGTGAAGCAGTAATGCTTTTTGAGAAAAATAATATTGAAACCATACATTTTTATGAGTTTTTACAATGGCAGGCAGATATACAGTTAAATATAGCAGGCAGGACTTCCTGGATAAATAAGTTAGCTGTCGGTATTTGTGCTGAGTGGGATTTTTGTATTAACAGAGATGAATCAGAGGCCTGGTTAAAGCAGGATTATTATGCTTATAATGCTGTGATGGAATATGATCCCAGTTCAGCTCCAATTATTCCTTCAATGCTGCAAAACAATGGGTACAAATATATTTCTGAAATGATTGTACCGGATATGATTCATACGGGAGCAGTGAAACTCAAAGGTATACGAAATTTTGATAAAGTTAAATGGTTAATCAGAGAAAATCCCGATATTGAGTTAAATGTGCAGTATCCGTACGAGGATATACTTGGGGTTATTGCGTTAGAAAGCCACAGAAATAAATGTGTAGTAGTTGTTGATGAAACAGACGAATTGCTTGAAAAGTATGGTTTTTTAACTGAAGAGGTCTTTGATATTAAGGAAATAAATGTTGAAGAGATACCCCAGTTAAGCACAAAAGGGACAGAATATAACCGCAGGATTGAAATAGAGAGGATTCCTCTATCTGCATACCGGCTACAATTCAATAAATACTTCACTTTTAAAGACGCACAAAACATTATTCCATATTTAAAGGAGCTAGGGGTTTCCCATTGTTATGCCTCACCTATCCTTCGAGCCAGATCAGGCAGTATGCACGGTTATGACATAATTAATCATGCTGAATTAAATCCTGAAATTGGCAGTATTCAGGAATTTTATGATTTTGTAAACACACTCCATTATTATGATATGGGATTAGTAGTGGATATTGTTCCAAATCATATGGGTATTGGAAATGAAAACAAATGGTGGATGGACGTACTGGAAAATGGCCAGGCGTCGAGATACGCTTCATATTTTGATATTGACTGGGAGCCACTGAAAAAGGAGCTAAAAGGAAAGATATTAGTGCCTGTACTTGGAGATCATTACGGAAATACCCTCAGTAGCGGGCAGTTTAAGTTTCATTTTAACCATGAAACCGGTAAATTAACCATTAATTACTGGGAGCATGAATTCCCGATTAACCCGTCTTCTTATCCTATGTTCCTTGAGCATAGGATTGAAGTGCTGGAATCAAGGATGGGCAGTAATAATACAGATTTTCTTGAATATTTAAGCATTATAACAGCATTTAAAAAACTTCCCGAAATCAGGGAAAAAAATATTGCATCAAGAAGGCTGGCTGAATTATGTTCCAGAAACCAGCTAATTTCAGGTTTTATACAGGAAAATCTTGTTGACTTTCGGTGCGAGGGAAATGATTCGATTTCCTGCAACAGGATACATAACTTGCTTGAAGAACAGGCCTATAGATTGGCATATTGGCGGGTATCCATTGATGTGGTTAATTACAGGCGATTCTTTGATGTTAATCATCTGATAGGGCTTAAAACCGAGAATCCGCTTGTGTTTACTAGCACTCATTCTTTGATACTTGACCTGATTGAACAGGAAAAGATTGACGGTTTAAGATTAGATCATCCTGACGGACTTCTTGACCCTACGAATTATTTTAAAACTTTACAGTCAGAAGCTGGGAAACGACTCGGGATTAATTTTGACTCAACAGAAGCAAACTTATTGGGTTCTGAAAAGCTGCCTATTTATGTTATAGCTGAGAAAATACTTGCCCCTTTTGAAAAAATCCCAAGGAATTGGGCAATTAACGGCACTGTAGGTTATGAGTTTTTAAATCAGCTATGTAATTTAATGATAGATGCGAGAAATGCCAAGAAATTTAAAAGAGTTTACCAGCGCTTTATTGAAAGTGTGCCTAATTTCGGTGAATTAGTTGTAGATTGCAAGAAAATCATAATGAAAACTTCGTTAACCAGCGAGTTAAGCACTCTTTCAAACCATTTAAACAGGATTTCCGAAAGGTATTACAGCACAAGGGATTATACCTTAAATAACCTCAGAGAGGCATTAACTGAGATTATTGCTTGTTTTCCTGTTTATAGGACATATATTTCACAGGAACAAAAAGGCGATAAAGCAATACAGTTTATAAAATGGGCTATTGGGCTTGCCAAAAAACGTACATTGTATACGGATCCTTCAATTTTTGACTTTATTGAAAAAGTGCTTCTTGTTGAACTTGAAGATGATAAAGATTCTGAAGAATACAGGGATACACTTAAATTTGCAATGGAGTTCCAGCAATATACCGCTCCGTTAATGGCTAAAGGTCTTGAGGATACTAGCTTTTACAGATATAACAAATTGATTGCCTTAAATGAGGTTGGTGGCGAGCCAGTACACTTTGGTATTTCAATTAAAGATTTTCACAATCATAATATTAGAAGGCTGGAAAGAACTCCACATGGTATGATATGCACTTCTACACACGATACAAAAAGATCAGAGGATGTAAGAGCCAGGCTTTGTGTGCTTTCTGAGATTCCAGATAAATGGCAGGAAAAGATTACTCGTTGGTCAACAATAAATCAGTCAAGAAAGCTCGAATTAGATAAAGTACTTGCGCCTGATAAAAATGATGAGTATCTTTTCTATCAGACGCTTTTGGGGATATGGCCTTGTGAAACCCCCAATGAAGCTGAAAAAGAAGTCCTTATTACCCGGCTTGAGGATTATATGCTCAAAGCCATAAGAGAAGCAAAGGCTCATACAAGCTGGGTAAATATTAACACACCTTATGAAGATGCTATAAAAGGTTATATAAGAAAAGTACTCACTTCGCCCGAAAATCACCCTTTTTGGAAAGAATTTTTGCCTTTTCATAAAGATGTGGCTCATGTTGGGTTTTTAAATTCCCTGTTTCAGTGCGCGTTAAAGCTGACCTGCCCGGGAGTGCCGGATATTTACCAGGGAAGTGAGCTGTATAAATTTACTCTTGTTGACCCTGATAACAGAAAACCTGTTGATTATAACTATTTGAGGCAAAAATTAAATGAAGTTAAAGCTAATGACTTATATCCTCTTGAATCAGGCAAAATGAAAATGTTTTTAACTTCATCAATACTTAATTTCAGGCAAAAACACCAGGATATTTTCAGAAAGGGTAACTATATTCCGCTTGAAACAAAAGGCTCAAAAGCAAGAAATCTGGTTGTTTTCTCAAGGCAATTTGATAATAAAGCTGTTATTGTAGTAGTTCCAAGGCTCAGCTATAACATGGTATCAGAAGCTACACCGCTTCCTGCAGGTGAGGAAGTATGGAAAGATACATCAATCATCATTCCTGCTGAATATTTTGGGCGGAAGTGCGTGAATATTTTCACAAATCAGGAATTTGTCTTTACAGAAGAGCGGATAAACGCTGGAAAAATACTTAATACTTTACCTTTCGCTATGCTTTTTATATAATTAGGTATCAAATTTAAATATTGATTTGAAATTATTGAAAAATACTGCTTATAAAAATAATGTTCTCATTATAGATGGTCATGCGTTGACAAGATTTGGTTTAAGGACCGCTTTAGAAGCACGGAAAATTTTTAAGAATATACTGGAAGCGGAGAGTGGGGAAAAAGGGTTAGAATTATCAAAAGAATTTAAACCGGATGTCGTGATAATGGACATTTGCCTGCCGGGGATAGGCGGCATTGAAACAATTAAAAACATAAAAATTTTGAATAAAAACGCAAAAATAGTAATTCTAACTTTTGATATCAGGCAGGAGCAGGTATTGGATGCAGTATATGCCGGGACGCATGCTTATTGTACTAAAGATATTGACTCTGAAAGGTTGCTTAATATAATTGAAACGGTTTCTGATGGTGCTATATGGTTTGATTCCTCGGTTTCAGGTAATATTTTAAATTTATTGGTAAAAAAGCAAAAAAATAAATCGGAACAGAAAAAAATCCGGTTAACAAATAGGGAAATCGAAGTATTAAAGCTGATAGTTAATGGTTGCAATAATGCTGAGATATCTGAAAATTTATGTGTGAGTATTCATACGGCGAAGGCGCATGTTTGCAATATTTTGCGCAAATTGTCCGTGGAAGACAGGACGCAGGCCGCAATAATGGCCTTAAAGCATAATATTATTTAACTTTCTTAGGTGTAGAGCGAGCTTTATAAAATCGAGCATGAGGGTTGGGTTTTGATTTTAAATTATTTTGCACCAGGTAACTGTTTGGATGGGGTGGTTTAGGATAATTATCACGTTTTGGTGGGGTATTATCAGCTATACATCTTCCATGATCCTTTATATTTACAGTTTTTATGTCTTTTAATCTATCCCCTATAGATTCTTTCAATTTTTTTATATCAATTGTGTCCTGTTGGCCTGAGTCAACAATAATAATCTTTATCCCCTTTTGTTCTAATTTTTTTATTTTTTCAGCTAATTCATCTATTATTAAGATGTCAACATCATCTTGATCCTTACCTTTGAGAGTTGATTTTAATAGCTCTGTAACTGGGGATTTCCCAGTTCCTATAATCCCTATTCCATTGGGTGAATGTACAATATTTCCGCTGAAGGATATGGGATTCATAAAAAACCTTTATTTTATTAACTGAATTTAATAAAACTCCTCAAGTAAAAAAATTGCGCTTTTGTGTACGGCTTTGGAAAATTTTTTTGTTATCATAAAAAAATGAAATTCTACGCTGATCTGCATATTCATTCTAAATACTCCCGCGCTACGAGTAAAAATTTGACTCTTGAAGTGTTATCCTCATGGGCGCAAAAAAAAGGTGTGACAATGCTGAGTACAGGGGATTTTACTCATCCTGCATGGTTTGCGGAAATTAAAGAGAAGCTTACACCAGCTGGCAATGGTGTTTTTAAATTAAAAGATAGTCCTGTAAATTTTATACTGTCAGTGGAAATATCAACTATCTATAAAAAAGGTGATAAAACAAGGAAAATCCACCATATTATATTCATGCCTGATCTTGAGGCGGCGGAGAAATTCAGGCAGCGGCTGGGTTCCATTGGTAATATAAAATCAGATGGGCGGCCGATATTGGGGCTGGATTCACGGAGTTTACTTGAAATAACCCTCGAATCCGGGAAAGGTGCATTTATAATCCCTGCACATATCTGGACACCGTGGTTTTCAGTATTAGGCTCAAAATCAGGATTTGATTCTATTGAAGAGTGCTATGAAGACCTATCCGATCATATATTTGCGCTGGAAACCGGTCTTTCATCGGACCCGGAAATGAACTGGCGAGTTTCAGGGCTTGATAAATACAGGCTTGTGTCGAATTCAGATTTGCATTCGCCTGCTAAGATGGCCAGAGAGGCCACTATTTTTGACACTAAGCCTGATTACTTCAGTATGATGCATGCGTTAAAAACCGGCGATGGTTACATAGGGACCTTAGAATTCTTCCCGGAAGAGGGAAAATACCACATGGACGGCCATAGAAAGTGTGACGTGTGCATGGTGCCGTCAGAAACCATTAAGCATAAAGGGATTTGTCCTGTGTGCGGTAAACCGTTAACTATCGGCGTTTTGCATAGAGTTGATGAACTTGCAGATCGCCCTGAAAAAGGATTTAAGCCGCCAGCGACAGCAGGGAAAGTTTACAGTCTTATACCATTGCAGGAAATACTGGCTGAAATTATGAAGGTAGGGATTGGTAGTAAAAAAGTAGACACTGCATATGAGAATTTAATACAGAAACTTGGCCCTGAGCTGTCAATTCTTATGGATGTGCCAGTAAGTGATATTTCCAAAGCATATTCACCGGTGTTGGGTGAGGCGATTTCCCGTTTAAGGGCGGGTAAGGTTATCCGACATTCAGGGTTTGATGGGGAATATGGGGTTATAAAGCTGTTTGAGAAGGATGAACTGGTAAAGAAAACTGTTTAACTTATATGAAAATGCCTTCAATATGTAAGAAGCCATCTGGTTAAAAACATTTTTTAAGTGTAACCCTTATCATTGCTATTCTTACAACATTTTCTGCGGTTAAAGTTAAAATTTCAAAATCTTT
>MFRL01000053.1 GCA_001784565.1 Candidatus Melainabacteria bacterium GWF2_37_15 | reverse complement strand
AATTATGAAGGAAGAAAACTGCGGCGTAGTTCCTGTTGTAGATCAAGATATGCACGTTAAAGGCATAGTAACAGACAGGGATATAACCCTTTTTACAGTATTACAGCATAAAGACCCAGAAACCACTAAGCTTGGGGAATTTATGAGTAAAGATGTTATTACCTGCCTTGATGAAGAGGACTTTGACGATCTGGTAACCAGGATGAAGGAATATCAAGTCAGAAGAATTCCTATTGTAAACAAGGAAAATAAACTTGTAGGAATGGTTTCTCTTGGTGACGTTGCTGTAAAAGCACCGCAGGAAGAGCATGAAGTATACGAAGCTCTTGAAAGAATTTCAGAGCCTGTTCATTCATATTAAAGAAGGGAGAAAAAATGCACAGATTTAAGTTATTTGTTACTGCACTGGCAGTAGCGATAGTATTGCTTGTTACAAACACCACCGCTTTTGCAGAACAAAAAATTGGGCTTGTAGACATGGAAAAAGTCCTTAATAATTATGATAAAGCCAAAGCTGCCCAGGCGGATTTGCAGGCTAACCAGGAAGAATTGCAGAAAATGCTTATAGATGCCAAAAAACAAATCGATAATGCAAAATCTGATAAAGATAAAGAGAAACTCCAGCAGGAAATAGCAGATAAAATTACCCAAAAAAGTAAAACATTCAAGGAAAACTTCACACAAAAGTGGGAAGTTGTTGAAAATAATGTGCTATCTACTATCAAGCAGGTTGCTGATAGCGAAGATTATACTCTTGTAATGGATAAGCAGAGCGTTATTGCAGGAGGAGATGACATCACAGACAAAGTAATGTCGGCTTTAAAGTAACGTTAAAGCGCTGCTTTTATTTTGACAAAATAAAACCCGTAAATCTGCGTCATTGAATAAAAAGTGTACGCAGCAACCAGCACTTCATCCTTCCATTGGTGATACCCGCAGGAATTAGGAATTATGGAGAACGGATTGTCAGGGAAATCCCTACATATTTGCGGCCGATCTTCATAAACAGGGCAGGTATTAGTTCCCTGCAAATGCTTGCAATGGTAAAAATTCGCTGTTTCCCCGGAGTCATCTCCCTGGAGCGTTGATAATACAAGATCAACGTACTCAGGATACACTTTTCTTGCTTGTTCTATATCAGTATATGGAATAAAAATTGAGGTGAACTGCTGTGCGAAATTGTCATTATTTGAGGCTTTTTGCTTAAGTTCTTCATAAGTAAACTCAGAGCAGGCCAGCTTGCAGCAGGTACCTGTTCTGTTACATTTAAACTGATGGCGGTAATCCAAGATTTCCTGCACTTTTTTACTTATATCAGGTTCTATTTCAGCACTTATTTTATACATAATAAGCTGCTGCCAGTGCCGGAAACTGCACTGTTTCGGTAATATGGTTGTTATTGAGTCAGGAAAATCTTTGCATATAGAGCTTTTCTCGCAATTAATCCTGTCATCGGCATGCTTACAGTAATAAAAATAAACAGGTTCATCATGTTTGGAAAGAATAAGATCTACGTATTCATGCGCTAGAGGACTTTCATACGGAACAAATAGTTTAAGGTATTCCTTTGCTGTTGTATCGTTTTCTTCATTAGCAAGTCTAACTATGTCATCAGGAGAAAGTTTAGAATATCTTATTTTACAGCATACCCCGCATTCCGTGCATGAAAAGTCAGACCTGTAGCTTTCCATTAATTCCTTAAAGGTTTTAGACGCATTGAGGAATAATTCTCTGTATAATTGGCGATTTTTTTTCTGTTCGATAGCAATTTCTTCCATGTTTAAATTATACCCCTAATTGCTAGTTCTTTATTATGCTTTCGTTTATTTAAAACACCTCGAATATAAACTAAACTTTAGACAAGCGTGGATGTAAGAGAAGGTAAAAACAAATTTAAAATTCTTAGACTTGTGGAACCTTTTTGAGGAGAGTTATCATGGAACTCAAACAAAAATATGGAGAAAACCTATATAACCCCAATATATTGGAATTTAAGAACGTCCCAAAGGACATTCTCCATTGGCTCGAGAAAATTTCCCTGGAAAACAACTGCCGGATCGAGAAAAAAGAATGGAGAAGCAAATATAACAGTTACGTAGTGTACGATTACGAGCCATTTTGTTCGGATGGTTTTGAAATAAGCCTCACTATTTCTTCCACTACCAGAAACTATTTAAAATTTATTCAATATTTATATGAAAATAAACTGAAAAATATTGAGTATCTTGAGAATTGTCTGATTGGATAAATGTGTGACGGCAAAGACTAAGCAGGATGGAGTGAAATCCATCCTGCTTTTGTTTTATATAGAGCTAATATGAAGGTGCTTTTAATACGTAATTTTTTTAGAAGCGGCTCAGTACACATTTTTTGTTTTCCTTTCAGGTTAACCTTGACGTATAAGTTAATTTTAAGGGGAAACTGGCCGCTTCGCGGCCAGTTTCCCCTTAAAAAACTATTTTTACGCCAAGGGCATTATGAAACTGTATAAAATTAACCCCTACAACGTCGCCAGCAAGTTATGTATTGGTTGCAAATTGGCAAATTTTTTATGTAACAAAAAATTTACAATCTTTAAAGCAATTATTTAATATAGATTGTTTTTATAACTATAGGGAATTAAATTTCGGTAGAGAGGGAGAAATATGTTGTTGGGTAAGGAAAGAGAAAATAGCATTTTAAGCTTAATCTGTGCAGGTTTAATTTTTACATTACTGTTGGTTTCTTATAGTATTATAGGATCTGATAATGATTATTATGATCTGAACAGGCAAAATGTTGATTGTACGGGGTTAATAGCTTTATATTATGGACATCAATATATCTAATATTATAGATAACCTCTGGCAATGGCTCGTAACAAATAATAACAGGCCCGCAATCAGGGATACTACCAGGGTTTACAGTATAAAACATGATTGTTACATTGAAAGTTCTGTGTCTGATCCATTATCATTTACGATTTTTGAGCTCTCAGATAAGGGCGAACTCCTTATTGATGATGTATCAAGACTTATAGATAGCAAGGCAGGGTATTTTCTTTTTGTGAATACGGAAAAGAAGTTTATGGTAATGGTGAAAAACACTCTTGAAAACTGTAAAAAGTTAACCCGAGGTGAAAAGGTAGATAACCTTAAGGTAAAATTGGTTGTGTAAATACCATTTTACTACTTTAGTATTAAATTTTGATAAAAAAATGACTTTTTAGTTTGTTATAAGTATAATTATAAATATGAAAAAATTAGGTATTATTTTAACTCTCTTCTTTGCAATTTGCCTACAGGGCACTGCTTTATGTGTTTCAAATTCAGTCATTAAGGCTGAAAACTTGATTCAACTTATTTCCTATACAAGCCAGTATGCAAGAATTGAAGGTGAAATCCGCGATTGCAAGATAACAGATAACTCAAAGGTTATATTTTTGAATTTTGGGAAGAATTTTAATACATCATTAAGCGCCTTAATTTACAATACAGACATACCTGCGTTTATTGATGCAGGAATCTACGAACCTGATAAGTATTTCAAGAATAAAAAGGTTGTAATTGAAGGAATAGTTAGGGTTTCTAATGGCAAGCCCGAAATAATAATTAATTCACCTGATCAAATCAGGGTAATTAACGAATAAAAACAATGACTATACTTCAGGAAATTCTGGAATATAAAAAACAGGAAGTATTAAAGCAGAAACAACAGGCAAGAAGCTTTTATAAAGTGCTTCAAGCAGGCAAATTTGCACTTATTGCTGAAGTCAAAAAAGCTTCGCCCTCAAAAGGTATAATAAGAGAAGATTTTAACCATATCGAAATAGCACAGGCATACGCTAAAGCCGGCGCTGCTGCTATTTCAGTTTTAACTGATGAAAAGTTTTTTAAAGGTAATGTTCAGTATTTAAAAGATATCAGGGCAATTACTGATTTACCCATATTAAGAAAAGACTTTATAATTGATGAATTCCAGGTTTATGAAACTAAAATAATCGGTGCAGACATTATTTTACTTATTGTTGCTGCTCTGGATAAGGCACAGATTAAGGATTACTATGATCTGTCCCGTGAACTGGGGCTTGAGGTTCTGGTGGAGGTACATGACCGAAAAGAATTTGACACTGCTGTTGAGCTCGGCGCAAACATAATTGGAATAAACAATAGAGACTTGAAAACATTTGAGGTGAATCTTCAAAACACTGTTAATATTATAAAGGAAGGAATACCTGAAGGGGTCTTTGTTATAAGTGAGTCAGGAATTCAAGATAATGGAGATGTAAAGTTTTTAAAGGAAAATGGGGTTTCGGGCATTCTGGTAGGTGAGGCTTTGATGCGGGAAAAGAATATTGAAACAGCTGTTCTAAATCTGTTAAAATAGAATTTATGGATGAAGTAGTAATAACAAATATAAACATGGACACATTTATACCTCTGGGGATAAAACCAGCGGAGGTAATTGCCAATGCCTTAAGAGAATCCGGGCTTATAACGAACTACACGCAAATTAACGGCATGAATCCGATCGAGTTATGCACAACTTTCATTGAAAAAAAATCTAATTACCAGCAGTTAACAAAACTTGGAAACCTGCTTGTTAAAAATAAAGTAATAACACTGCAACAGCTTAAGGATGCGCTTGCAACACAGAACGCCAACCCTTCAATGAAATTAGGGAATATTCTTATTTCAATGGGGGCTTGTAGTAAATTCGATATTGAAAGGTGCATTAAATCCCAGGATAAAATCAGGGAAGACATTAAAAAGCTTGACGATTATGAAGATAAGGTTGATCTATTGAGGAAAAGGCTCTCGGGCGGCAAAATAAGTAATGATCATATTTAAGAATTTGTTTGGTTAAAACATAAATGACAATAGGTAATTATTTCTTTTAAAAGCGGCGCAGGACACATTTTTTGTTTTCTTTTTGGATTGTCCTTGACGTAGAAGTTAATTTTAAGGGGGAAACTGGCCGCTGTGCGGCCAGTTTCCCCCTTAAAAAAAATTTTTTAACGCCGCGGTAAATCAGGCTTTGCAATTATAGTACTAAGCATTATTTGGATTTAATAAAATAAGTAGCCAGATTCGCAGTCAGATATCCAAAGAAGGTAAAAGCATACAACGCTAGTAAAAAAGCCAGAACCCTTCCTTCCCAGCTAAGCGGCCAGTAATCTGTTCCTATTGTTGTTATTATCATTGATGTCCACCACAGTGCATCCCAGTAAGAATTGAGACCCTGTGCAACATCCCTTTCAAAATATAATAGGCCGGCAGCACCTGCAAAAATTAAAATAATAGTAAAAACAAGAATATTTCCTAAAGCATTTGTTTTTAATATTTGTCTGATAGCCTTTGCGCTGCGCCTTGTTGAAGTAAGGAGTTTTAAGGTATTTAATGGCCTTAAAAACCTGCTTACTAATATAAAGCGTCCTGCCCTAAATAACCTTAATACCCCAAATGCAGGCAACAGCACAGAAAGTCCGGTTATCCAGTTTCTCTTAAGGTATTTTATTCTGTAAGGCGCTATTATATAACCTAAAAGAAAGTCAACAATAAAAATCCCCCAGATTATATAGCTCAACATAAGCAATTGAGGGTTAAGTCCTAAAGTTAAATCCAACATAATCAGTACGAGCCAAACAAAAGCCAGGATAGCTAGAGGCTTGTCCATTAAACGGTCCAGCTCAATCAAAAGTTTATAGCGCTCTCTTCTGAGTGATCTTTGATGTTGTAAATTTTCTGCCATAAACATGGCATAAATAAAAATTAACTATCTGTCATCCTAAAGGTAGTGAATAAACCTGTTATTTATCTTTATTGGATTTTTCTTCCGGTTTTTCATCCGCCTGTGTTAGTTTTGAAAACTCTTTATCATCAGATGTAAAGTCAAGACTGATGTTTATGCCTTCTTTTTGAATTGTAATTTTTGTATTTCCGCCGGATTCCTTAGTTGCCCAAATTACAGGCTCGCCGGTATTTTCATCAAATTCAAGCACTCTGGTTTCGCCGGGCTGCATACTTTTAATTACATTTGTGTAGTTATTTGCTGAGAGGTATTTAAGGATTTCCTGTTTGAGTATTTCATCATCAAATGGAACGGTTATGGAACTTGATGAAACGACAGAGGATGAATTGGCTACTTGACCGCTTATGCTTGCTGTTGCAATGTCTGATAATATACCAATGATTGAGATGCCCTTTTCACTTATTCCGCTAATGGCAAATTGTACGGAACCTCCATTAACACCGTTCACTGAGGGGAGGTCTACAACATCAGATAAATTTAATCTGAAATTTTTATTTGATACGTTCATGGCATTTTGAATAAGTCTTGCAGCTACTTTGTCTGTAATATTCCCGCTTAAATTCTGAAATGCATCGCTTAATATATTATTATTTTCACTTTGGACTCTCGATTCTTCGCTTTTCAGAGAGCTTGCCAGGCTAATTGTGTCAGAATTGGCTGCTTCATTTGTGTTTGAGGAATTATTTCCGAATATACTTAAATCAGAACCTTTTTCATTGGAATTTATACCTGTATTGCCTAAGTAATCTTTGTTTAAGTTAAGACCAAGTGCTTCAAAGTTTATCATTTCTGCCTCCGAGTAACATTAGTTAAAAATTCTACTAATAAAAATTATATATTTTATATATATAAAAACAATTTCCTTTAAAAAATTGCTAGGCAAAAATGAGCGTTAATGATACTTTAGGCAAAAAAAAGCTATGATTCTTCAGGAATGCATAGCTAAATAGGGATATGTGTATCGTCGTCTTCTAAGGAGTACAATATTAATATTAATAGTTCAACTTCAGTAATACATCATCTATAATTATGAAAAAAATAGTCGGATCACCAAATGCAGAAAAAAAAATTCATAAGCATACTTTTTAAGTGCTGCAGTGCATACAGCCGAATATATGTAAATAAAGAAGGTACGGCCTATATTGGAAGGTGCCCCAAATGCTTGCGGCAAGTGAACATAAAAATAGGCTCCGGCGGTGTTGATACCAGGTTTTTTGAGGCATATTGATGCTTCTTGATTAAAAGAAAAAGACCCTTTGAAAAGGGTCGCGAGCTTATGAGACAAGAGCTATAGAAGAAGATAATGAAGCAGTTTATATATTTATTATTTCATAAATATATATTAATACATCCATCGTGGGGTGGATATTTATAAACTTATAAAACTTCCGGATCTTTTCTGCCTACAGGAGCTTTTATTCCAAATTTAAAATTAACACCTGTTCTGGAACCATTTCTCACCATAACCTGCAGGAAGCCGCTTAATCCTTTTTCATTGTGGTTTTCAATTCCTGCTCCGTACTCAACATAACTTCCCAGAGATGATTCAGGCAGGACTACTTCATTAGCTGTAACTTTTGATTTGTTTAATGGATTAAATGTCATATTTGCGGCTAAATATGGTATCCAGCCTTTAATATTCTTGGTTAGTTTCACGCCCGGCACAAGCTGAATAACGTGCAGGGGGTCTGATTTAATGGCTGTACCCTGCGCATTACTGTGATCCTGAGTTGCTACCAAGCTGTATGCGATTTGGTTATTAAGTTGCAAAACTATTTCCTTAGGCAAATGAAAGTTGTAACCTGTTTTTGATGCAACAGAAGTCGTAAATAGCCCGTAATTTGAAGAACCTGCGTTTTCAATATTTTCCACAACTCCAAACCCGCCAATATTAGTGGACAAGGAGGTATAGAAATTACCTTTGTATAATGCGCCTAAAATCCCTATAAGTCCGCCGTTCTGGTATAAATCAACAGTGTTATATTCCTGACTTGCTCCGCTGAATCCGCCGTATAGGCTTACCATTCCCTTGCGGCCTTTTCTAAGGTCTATAAGAGGTGAATCAAACCCAACAAGCGCACCGTATGAAACGCTGTCAACCTTACTCGTCAAACTATTAACATCAATATTTTCAATGCTGTTGAATGGCCGGAACCATACAGAACCTTCTTTAAGCCTGCTATAGAGTTTTGAGTATTCAGTTGTTCCTTCTAATGTGGCTATTTTGTTTACGAAGCGATAATCAACACCTGTCTGGGCTTGTATAGCATCCATTATGTTCATAACTTCATCTGCCCGCTCGAATACAACATTATTAGTATTTGCAACATTTAAAAATATAGCTTGCTGAGATGCTCCAGCTGCCTGCACAGCGGGGTTGATATTGCCTCTGCTGAAAGACAGGGTGCCATCGCCGTTATTAGTTACGTTATAGTCGTAAACTTTTCCTGAAACAGCTTGGGCGTTGCTTCCAAGTGTAATATCAAAATCGTCACCAGGGTCAACTGTAACACTCCCGCCTGTACCTGCATAATCTTTATCAAGCATAACCAGTTCATTAATGGTTATATCATTATTAGTGACGCTTGTGGCGGTAATTTTGTCAGCAGTGAGTGAAGACAAGTTCACATCAGCTTTCAGATTCATATTATCAATATTTGCGGCTCCCAGAGAAATTGTATCAATTTTACCATTAGTCAGGCTTAGCGTTGAGCCTGAAGTGGCATTAAAAGTTGGAATATTGAAGAACGTCCCGTCAGCGCCTAGTGAAAGTGTGCCTCCGTACAAGTTAACAGTATTGCCTGCACCCACGGAATTTCCAAACCCACTCATGTCGGCGTTTAAAACAACTACACCTGTTGTGGGTGCAGTTACCGGGATTTTATTTCCGCCAGCTCCTGTACCGGTTGCGTTTATGTTAATAATGTTGTTATTGCCATTGCTTTGTATACCGTCATTAAAGACAACATTCGCATTGTTTGATGCATTAAGGTTCAATTTTGAAGCGTTTTTTAAGTATATGGCGTTATCGAGGTTATTAGCTGTATTGCCGGTGAAGTTCACATTATTGGTATTAGCAATTAAAGTTGTTGTGGAATTATCTGAGTAAATTGCCCCACCGTTACTATTGGCAGTATTGCCTGTAAAAGAAGCCCCACCATCTATTGTAAAAGTTGAGCTGCTGCCATTATAAATTGCTCCACTATTGCTGCTGGAAGTATTGTTATTGAAAGTAGCTTTATCATTTATTGTAAATGTAGAATTATCATAATTATAAATCGCCCCGCCGCTATTATTTACAGTACTGCCTGTAAAAGTAGCCTCATTATTTATTGTAAAGGTGGAATTTAGCGAATTGAAAATCGCCCCACCAGCAAGATTAGCAATATTGTCCGTGAAAGTGGCCTCATCATTTATTGTAAATGTAGAATTATCATAATTATAAATCGCTCCGCCTTCGGAATTAGTAGCAGTATTATTTGTAAAAGTAGCTCCATTATTTATGGTAAAGGTTGAATTAATCCGGTTATAAATCGCGCCGCCCAGAGTATTGGCAGTATTACCTGTAAAGGTAGCCCCACCATTTATTGTAAAGCCGGAATTCGAATCGTTAAAAATCGCTCCAGCTGACCCAGTTGCAGCAATATTGTTTGTAAAAGTAGCCCCGTTATTTATTGTAAAAGTAGAACTACTGCTGTTATAAATCGCTCCGCTGCCACTAGTTGCACTATTACCTGTAAAAGTAGCCCCACCACTTATTGTAAATGTCGATGTTGAAGTATTGCGGATTGCACCACCCGTAACATTTGCAAAATTGTTTTCAAAAGAAGCCCCGTTATTTATGGTAAAAATAGAGTTATTATTGTTTAAAATAGCTCCGCCGTTCCATGTATTCGCTCTATTGCCAGTGAAGGTAGCCCCATTGCTTATTGTAAAAGTTGAATTAGTCGTATTATAAATCGCTCCACCCGAATTAGTTACGGTATTGTTTGTAAATGTGACAGGATTACTTATAGTAGTTACTGCAGTGGTTTTATCAAATGCCCCACCATTACCTACCTTGCTGTTTTTTGTGTAGTTTGTAGTCCCGTCAATAACAAGATTATTGATAGTTACATTAGCAGGGATGCTAAAGGAACCGTCAGTAGTAGTTATTGCAAACCCTGCGCCGTTAATTACATAAGTGTTAACCGGCAAGACAATGGGAGCAGTTAAAACGATATTAGCTGTCAGGTTAATAGTGGGTTCTGCAGCCACGTTCCCGAGTGCAGCGTTAAGCTGGGCTTCCGTGCTTACGTTTACGGCAGCGAATGCGTTTGTAAATGCTAATACTGATATAGTTACAGCTAGAGCTAATTTACTTCTGCCTTTTACACCCATAACACCCAATGCTCATCGACATTATATAATTTAATTTATATTGTTTAATAAATTAGATCTTAGCAGATTATTCAAAATTGGGTAATAAAAAACTAAAGTGATCATACTAACCGCAAAGAGCCGTCTTTTTAAGACAGCTCTTTTATATTCAAATTCTAATCAAATAGATTCAAAGGGTAGGAGGGAATAAATTAGTCTGATTCATTTTTGCCGAATTTCAAAAGAAGTAAAATGGCGTAGTTCATCTTGATGGAATCAATCATCTTTTCCAGGGATTTTTCATCGTCCTTATATTCTAATGTTTTTAGATTTTCGTTGCTCATTGCTTTCGTTTCAACCTTTACTTTATATATTTATTATATATTATGTATTTGATAAAAGTAATTACTATTATAGGTGAGCCAGGGTGAAATTTTTTATCACCCTTTTGGATTTTCCTGTAATTTTAGCGGGTAAGGTAGAATTTAGCCCACGCAGCATTTAACCCAACCCCAATAAAACTACAATCCCCATTTATATTAAATCTTAATGAAAGATATAAATATATATGTTATAATATATTTATATCTTTATTTGATTACACTGACATAGAGGGATTGAAGGAGAAATGTAATGGGCTTGAATCAAATGTCGAACAGGAAAAGAATTGAAAGACTGGAAATGAAACTGGGCATTGAAAAAGATAACCCGGACATGGACTATTGGGAAGAAATAAATTCCTGTGCATGTGAGTGCCTAAAACAGGAAATGAAGCACAAAAAATATGTCCTGCCTGATTATCTTAAATTTGCAGAACACATATTTTACAGGGTTTTGAATTTTTTTAAAAAACTGTATAAAAATATTCTTGAAGAAAGACAGAAAAGCCCCAAAGACAGTCTGAAAAATGATAAAACTTTATTATCCGGGTTTGGTTGGGTACACAGATTAGCATATATGGAAATAACATTATATAAAACGCTTTCACAAATAGGCCCTTGTTCAACAGTAAAGTTTCTTAAAGATAAATTATTTTTCTCCTACAAAGACGTTCATACAAATACAAGACAGTATATTTACAAAGTAGAATTCCCTAATGAGCCAAAATTGTTCTACATAGGAGTAAAAAAATTCCAATACTGGTAAAGAAAGTTTTTTCATATAGGTAAAAAAAAGTCCAAAAAAGTCTAAAAAGTCTTTAATTCTTGTTTACAAAACACCTTTGTGTTATAAAACAGAAGTTATGTGAAAAAGAAAGAGGTAGATCCTATGACACAAAAGCGTGTTTATCTTTTTAAAGAAGGTAATGCAAATATGAAGAACCTTCTTGGCGGTAAGGGAGCAAATCTTGCAGAAATGACAAATGCTGGACTTCCTGTCCCTCCAGGACTGACAATTACAACCGAAACCTGCATGGAATACATTGATAACGGAAATCAAATGCCAGCAGGATTGATGGATGATGTTAAAAAAGCATTGACTGAAGTTGAAAAACAAGCTGGTAAGAAATTTGGCGATGCGTCAAATCCCCTGTTAGTTTCCGTAAGGTCAGGCGCAAGACTCAGTATGCCTGGTATGATGGAAACCATCTTAAACCTTGGTTTAAACGATGAAACAATTAAAGGTGTGATAAACCTTACCCAGAACGAAAGATTTGCGTATGACAGCTATCGCAGATTTTTAACGATGTTTGGCAGCGTTGTTCTTGATATCGAAAGACATCACTTTGAAAAAGAACTCGATATTATTAAAGCAGAACAAGGCGTTAAGTTAGATACAGAAGTTAACGCTGAAGGACTTAAAAAATTAATTCCTGTTTACAAAAATATTATTAAAGAACACTCAGGGAAAGAATTCCCGCAAGACCCTTATACACAGCTTCAACTTGCTATAGAAGCGGTATTTAGTTCATGGAATATTCCAAGAGCTGTTGCTTACAGAAATCACTATAAAATTGACCATAGATACGGTACAGCTGTAAACGTACAGACAATGGTATTTGGAAATATGGGCGATGATTCAGCTACAGGCGTATCATTCACCCGTAACCCAAGCACAGGCGAAAATGAATTCTACGGCGAATACCTTACAAATGCTCAGGGCGAAGACGTTGTTGCCGGTATCAGAACACCAAAGGCAATATCAGAACTTAAAATAGAAATGCCTGAACTTTATAAACAGTACGTTGACATAGCACAAAAGCTTGAACGTACATATAGTGATGTTCAGGATATGGAATTCACAATTGAAAAAGGCAGATTATATATTCTCCAGACCAGAAACGGCAAAAGAACAGCAGCAGCTGCTGTTAGGATAGCTGTTGAGATGAAGGAAGAAGGCGTAATAACAAAGGAAAGAGCTATACAGCTTGTTGATCCTTCACAGTTATACCAGTTAATGCTTCCAAGCTTTGATCCTAAAGCTAAAAAATCAGGAAAACTTATAGCACAGGGCTTAAACGCTTCTCCTGGAGCTGCTGTAGGTAAAATCGTATTTGATACAGATGAAGCAGCAGAAAGAGGACTTGCAGGCGAGAAAGTTATTCTCGTAAGAATAGAAACCTGTCCTGATGATATTCACGGAATGATCGCTGCTCAGGGTGTATTAACACTCAGAGGCGGTATGACATCTCACGCAGCTGTTGTTGCAAAAGGTATGGGCAAACCATGCGTTGCAGGCTGCGAATCTTTAAGAATAGATGTTAAAAATGAAACCCTCACAACATCAGATGGAAATGTTTATAGAAAAAATGATGTTATTTCTATGGACGGCGGAACCGGTGAAATATTTGAAGGTTCTATTGCTACAGTTGAACCAAAAATGGATGAAAATTTTGAAAAACTGTTCACATGGGCTGATGAAATTAAAACTCTTCTAGTAAGAGCTAACGCTGATACCCCTGAAGACGCTGAAAAAGCTATGGAACTGGGCGCTAAAGGTATTGGCCTTTGCAGGACAGAACATATGTTTATGGCACAGGACAGACTTCCTGTTGTACAGAGAATGATTATTGCCGGAACAAAAGAAGCAAGAAAAGAAGCTCTTGCACAACTTCTTCCAATGCAGTATCAAGACTTTAAAGATATGTTCAAAGCTTTAAAAGGCTACCCAATGACTATCCGTTTACTTGATCCACCTCTGCATGAGTTCTTGCCTAACAAAGATGAACTTATTGCTGAAGTTGCAACATTAAAAGCTCTTGGGAAGGATGCTTCCAAACAGGAAAGTCTGCTTCATACAGTTGAGAACTTAAGCGAATCTAACCCAATGATGGGCTTAAGAGGATGCAGACTTGGTCTTACTTATCCTGAAATTAACGAAATGCAGGTAAGAGCTATATTCGAAGCTGCCTGTGATCTTAAAAAAGAAGGAATGGAAGTAAAACCAGAAGTTATGATTCCTCTTATCGGTCATGTAAATGAACTTAAAGCAGTAAGAAACCAGCTTGAAGAAGTAGCACAGCAGGTAATGCAGGAAAGAAACATCGAAGTGGATTACCAGTTCGGAACCATGATCGAAATTCCAAGAGCTGCACTTACCGCAGATGCTATTGCTGATTATGCAGAGTTCTTCAGCTTTGGAACAAACGATCTTACCCAGATGACATTTGGATACAGCCGTGATGACGCTGAAAGTAAATTCCTCAATAACTATGTTGAGCAGAAAATCTTACCTTCCAACCCATTTGAAACATTAGACCAGGAAGGCGTTGGCCAGCTTATGAAAATCGCTATTGAAAAAGGTCAGTCAGTAAGACCTGGAATTAAGCTCGGAATCTGCGGCGAGCATGGCGGAGATCCAGAAAGTGTCAAATTCTGTCACAGAATTGGCTTGAATTATGTAAGCTGTTCACCGTTCAGAGTACCGGTAGCAAGACTTGCAGCAGCTCAGGCTGTACTGGAAGAAAAAGGCATGAAAACCCTGGTAACCAAGTAAAACTACTTAAACAAAAAAAAACTACCTTTTCTTACGGAAAGGTAGTTTTTTAATTATGTATTATTAGAGATTGATGAGACGCTGTTGATTAGATATTCAGTTTGAATGCTCTTTCTACTGCGTTCTTCTTCATTTTTTCATCGCCTTCTAATTTTTCTTTAAGTGCGGAGTATTCCATTTCTAGTCTTTTTAATTCTTGTTCAAGTTGTACGTCTTGTTGGTGATATTGTAAGAGAAGATCTGGGTTGCCGACTGCTTCTTGTGCTGAGTGAGCTAGTGCTAATCTTGCATCCTGGTTTAATTTAATTGCAAGTTCAATGTCACTTAACATTCTATAATCGGTTTGGACGGCTGCTTGGGTAACTACAACGCTCATAATAAATCTCCTTTGTTATCTCAAATTGCTGTACTGCTATAAGTTTTGCTGCTGTGGTATTTCTTTGTTGTTGCTTATTTATATAAAGTATATATATTAAAAATAATTGCTAATTTTATAATTTTTTAATTAATATTTCTTCACAATTAGGCTGAAATGTGCGGTATTTACTGAAAATTTAATGTTAATTTAATATTTGTTAAACCAATATTAAACTTTAAATTGCTAATTGAAAAATATATACATTTTATTATGGGGCCTATACAGGAGGCCCCATAATATTTGAAAAGGCTTACTAAGCAAGCCTTTTCAAAGAAAAATACAAAAAATGCAAAACTATCTCAAATAATGAGATAATTTTACACAATCTAGGATATTTATTATGAGTGTTGTAGTTGTTTTTTAATAAGCAGTAAAGTTATAAGCAGCAAAATTTTTAATAAATTACTATATATTGAGTTTAAAACCTCTCTCTACGGATTCTTTTCTCATTTTTTCCTCACCCTCTAATCTTGTTTTAAGGGCACCATATTCCATTTCAAGTTGCTTTAACTGTTGTTCAAGTGCTGTTCCTTGCTCATGGTACTTTTGTAAAAGTTCCTGATCTCCAACAGCCTGTTGAGCTTCTTGAGTTAAAGCAAAAATTTGATCCTGAATTGTTTTTATTTCAAATTCTACGTTACTCAGGGATGCAGTAGTGCCTGCAAAAGCCGTTGCTGTACTAGGTATACTCATAATAACTCCTCCTCGATTGATTTATTAAGTTTTGGTGTTTGCTAAAAAATGGCATACTGGTTAAAATAGTAATTAATTATTCGGTTATTATTTTTCAAAGATTTGGGAGAGATGTATGAAAAAAGTTAAAAATTTGATGGTTGGTTCTTTAATAATTAGTTTTTTAACCTTTAACACTGCTTTTTCCAAAGATTTTGATTCAGGTATTATTTCTTTGGGAAGCTCCTCAACCGTAATACACGCTGATGTTAAATCTGAAAGGATTCCTGCGGGTACTATGTTTCAGGTTAGAATGGAAACCCCTGTGAATTCTCATAATTATTTTGAGGGTGACACTTTTCGCTCAACTCTTCTGGAAGATGTCAGGATTGGTAATTTAATTGTTCTTCCTGCCGGAACTCTGCTAAGGGGTAGGGTGGGTTACGCTAAGTCTGCGGGACGTTTTTGCAGAGGTGGAAAATTGAGCTTGAATTTTGAGCATGCTGTTACGCCTTTTGGAAAACAAATCCCGCTCGCTGTTGAAACTACCAAGGCTAGGAACCTCACTGCAGACGGTGTTTTTTCTGCGGGTGGCGGTTATTTGAATGCTCTTGATGATAATCTTGATAAAAGCGGAAAAATTATAACTACAACTCTTGATTATTCAACCAATTGGGGTAAATCCTTCTGGAAAGGTATACCTGTTGTAGTTACTGCTCCTGCTGGCGCATTTGTTGGTGCATTTGCTGGTGGAAGTTACTTTGTCACCAAGTCAACTTATCACATGTTTAAAAAAGGTGAAGATGTAAAAATTAATCCTGGCGATATTATTGAAGTAACCTTAATAGAACCTCTGGATGTACCGACAAATTAGCTGGGAGTTTCCAGTAATTTCTCTCTAAATCTAAGTTTTCCTCCTTTGTTATTTAATCTCCTCCAATAATATAAAAACAATAAATATATAGCATATGCATAAAAAGCGAAAAACTTAACAATACTTAACACTATGAAAAATGAGAATGTTGTTGAAAAAATTGAACAAGCTATTGGTCAGCTTCTTTTACTAATTTTTCTACCATTTCTGATATTTGATTTGAGCGTTTTTGTAAATCCCAGAAAAGCACTGCATAAGTGTCTATATCAATTTTAGCGTCATTCATTATTGCAAAATCTGACAATCTTGCAATTAGGCGGATCATGTCGAGGTGGTAGTATATTTCGATTGCTAAATCTTGTTTATCCATAATATATTTTATCTTTTCTTAATTTATATAGAGTTCGGTTAATTTTTTATTAAGTCTAATCAATGGATGACTTTTTGTCAATACTTTAGAATTTAATTATGAAAAAACATCCTGAAACTCTTAAAAAATTTGGTTTGAAATTAAAAATAGAAAGAATAAAACGAGGTTTATCCCAGGAACAGTTAGCGGATTTAGCCGGTTTAGACACTACTAGTATAAGTTTATTGGAAACAGCGAAGCAAAATGCAGGCTTATCAACGATAAAAAGCCTTGCGGATGCGCTGGGAATGTCTATGAGCGAACTTTTGGATATTGAAAATATTTAAAAAATGCCTGTTATAATTACTTTATGAAAAATAATGTTACCCTTGAACAAGCTATTAGTCAGCTTCTTTTAGATAAAAACTTAACGGTTTCTATTGCTGAATCCTGCACTGGAGGCTTGATTAGTTCAAGGTTGACTGATGTTTCCGGGAGTTCTGCTTATATAAAGTTAAATCTGATTACTTATTCAAATGAGGCTAAAGTAAAAATGCTGGGGGTTGAGCCGGATTTGATAAAGAATTATGGTGCGGTTAGCGAGCAGGTTGCGCTTGAGATGGCGAAAGGTGCTAGAAATATAGCAGGGACTGATTTGGGGGTTGGAATCACAGGAATCGCAGGCCCTACGGGAGGGACTCCTGAAAAGCCCGTGGGGTTGGTTTATATTGGGATAGCAAGCGATACACACAGCGAGGCGCATAAGGTTAATATTTCGCCGGAGTTATCACGTATTGAGATCAAATACCAGGCGAGCCAGCGTGCGCTGGAGCTTTTGCAGAGGTTTATCAAGTTGAAGTATTTGTAAATAAGATATAAAATGAAATATATAATCAAGCAGGTATAAAATATGAGTGTGCCCAAAGATAAACTCCATAATTTAATAGAAAAATTAAATGATAATGATGCTGAAAAGATTATTGATATAGCTGAGGCATTTATTTTAAAAAGAGAAGCTCAGAAAAAAACCCAGGAAAAAATCAAAGAGAAAAAGTTTGATTTTGAAAGGTATAAAGGGATTTTAAAGCGGTTTAATATAAATCCTGACGAGATGGCAAAGGAATTAAGAGGTCAATGGAAGAGAAATATCTCGTAGATACCAATATTTTAATATATTATCTTGACGACAAAATTCCTGAGAATGCCATAAACATTATTAAAGAAATTTTTAAAAATTCTTTAATAATATCTATAATCACCAAATGTGAGTTGCTTAGCTGGAAAGGTTACGATAACGAGGGATTTAAGGCAGTCAAAGATTTTATTTCTTGCGCAAATATAATTGATTTAGATAATAGTATCGCGGATTTAGCAATCGATATAATGCGGAAGAATAATATTGAATTACCGGATGCTGTAATAGCAGCTTCTGCGATACATAATAATGCGATTTTACTTACAAGGAACGAGAAAGATTTTAAAAAGGTGCCTGAATTAAAAATCTATAATCCTTTTTAAAATTTATCCAGTAATTTGTCTAAATTTTCCGCAGTTTCTGGAAAAATATGATTACCTTGTCTTTTTACTTTGTGTAATAACTCTAAAGCATCTTTTTCTTTAGAAATTCCTATCATCCCGGGAATAAATCCAACTTTTTGGGCTCCTAATATTTTATGAAAAGATCTACTAGAAATAGCATTATTGATTTTACTATCAGGGAATGCTATTCCTTGAATAAAAGGAAGTTTGCCTTGATTAATCCTATGTTCTGCCAGTGCCTTTAGTAAAGTTTTTTCAAGTCCTCTGCATGTTTTTCTTCCAGCTTCATTGTTTATATATAAAACAAAAAGGGATTTCCCTTTTTCTGAGAATGCAACATACGCTAAATTTTTTTCCTTGTTATTTAAAACATAAAGGAATTCACCGTTATATTCTCTTAATGTTAAGTTTAATGTTTCTTCTAACGCTTTTCCCCTTATTTTTATTTTAACGGGGTGTGATTTGATTTTTGTAGAGAATGCAATTGCTGTTTCACAAGTGTCTTTAAAAAAATCATTTGTAGAACCTTCTTTAGTGTGTTTATAAGCTTTAACAATCAATTCTTTAAGAGTTAAAAATCGAGTTTTAACTTTTTGTGTAATGCCTAGAGGCAGTCCTGAAAACGTAACATTATTATTACCAACAGAATGTGGCAGATAAGAATTGGAAGTTTTATATCTGGAATAAACCTGATAGGGATTAGCAGTACTTACAGAATTAATCATTACTTATTCTTTACATTACTAACTATCCCTTAAATTCCCCTGAAAAATAAGAATTGCTAAAATATAAAAAATATTTTACAAGTTGTAACAGATATAATGACATTAACGCTGGTGTACAGTGCGCACCCTTACAAGGAATGAGAAAGATTTTAAAAAGGTGCCTGAATTAAAAATTTATAGCCCTTTTTAAACGTGCGCTGGAGGTTTTGCGGGAGTTTATCGAGTTATTATATATTGAGTTTTGTAAAAATAGTTTATAAAAAAGTTAATTTTATATTTTCAGGTTCTTTGTAGGGTTATGCTGAATATTAACCTTATAAATCTACAAAATAAACCTATATACAGAAAACCGGCCTCATTAGAGCGGGGTGGGGTTTTGCTTGCGCCAAGGTTAAATGTTCTTCAGTACGATAGGGTTTGTTTTAAGGGTTTGACGCTTGATAAGTTGAGAGAGTTTCCTGATATTTACGCGTTTGCAAGTCTTTCTAAATTGCCTTTATCCCAATACAATTCGCCTGATGAGATACAAAATCATGCAAAAGAAAAACTGGAAGGACTGTTCAATCTAAATCAGTATAAAATACCGGATCCCGAACATAAAGAAGCCAGCAACGTACGCATAGAAAAACTTGAAGAATGGAAACAGTATTTAACTAAAGAAAATATTCTTACTAAAGATAATCCTGCATTAAGTTGTATTATTTTTTCTGCAATAACAAAGGATTTAAAGCCAAATAACCGTAAACCGCCGGAGGTTTTGGATAAAAGAGCCTTAGCTGATACAATTGGTGAACTTCGGAAGGCAGCAGAAAACAAGGGAAGACTAGATTTTAATTTCATTAATAAATACAAACAAAATTTAATGAAAGGTTTATCAGGATTAGAAAACAAAGATGTATCCGCTAAAGCAGGGTTAATGACAGGGTGGGTCAGGATACCGTCAAAGAAAAATGATCCCGAAAACTTTGAAGCTAATGTGAAGAAGATGCAGGTGTTATCCTGTGAAACCTGGTGTACAAAAGGGGATTCATATGCAAGAAAATATCTTAAACGTGGTGATGACCATTTATACATAGAAAATGGGAAAACAAAATTAAGTATTAGTTTTGAAGATGATATTATAACCGAATTTCAAGATGTAACAAATGATAGCATTATACCGTTAGAATATTTAAATGTTGTTGAAAGATATATCGAGGAAAATAAATTTAATAAAATTTACCCGGATGCTAAAAAGCTAATTGCAGATGCAGAAGAAGCTATACTTAAGAGCGGAGTAAAAAATTTAGGGTCGTTAATGACAAAAATTTATGGAGATGCTTTTTTTGAAAATTATCAAGTGGAATGTTTAGGAGATTTAAAAGAAATAGTTGGATGTGCTGACTTTAAAGATAGTAAAGTAAAGGACTTAGGGCAATTAGAAATAATACGCGGAGCTTACACTAAATTTAGCGATAGTCAGATAACTGATTTAAAAAATTTAAAAATAATAGGTGGACATGCTAATTTTAAAAATAGTCTGGTTACTAATTTAGGAAAACTAAAAATAATAAACGCAGCAGCTTTATTTCAAGATAGTCAGATAAAAAACTTAGGGAATTTGCAAATAATAGGGTATACTGCTCATTTTGAAAATAGTCAGGTAAAGGATTTAGGAAAGTTAGAATATATTGGCGGAGATGTTTATCTTAATGAAAATACAAAAGACCTTGATTTCTCTAAAGTTTACGTAAAAGGAAAGTTCTTTGTGCCAGACCCAGACCAAAACTCTGAAGAATTATATGAAAAGTATAAGGAAATAATTAAACCGTGCTTAAACCGGCCGGAAGGTGGAGTGCTTAAATGTTAAAAACCTTTATTCTTCGTCAGTTTTAATTTCGTTAACTAGGTTTAAATGTCTTTTGTACTCTGAATAGAAGCCGCAGTTCGTGACGTACAAAGTCCCTTCAAGCGTAACCACGCCAAAACCCAGTGCCTGCAACAAAGGACACTCTACGCCCTTTTTGAAATTTTTGCAGCTCATGCACTGATCTTCTTTTTCTACGAAAACTTTACCACCATCACAGTACATTTTGGGTTTTTGTTATTCCTCTTCTTCACTTTCTACTTCAAGATAAGTAATTAATCTGTTGAACTCATCTTCATCTTCGATAGTTTCAAATGTATAACTACCATCAGCTTTAGATAATCTCATTATAACAACTTCTTCTTCATCCTCTTCATCTTCGGAGGTTTCTTCGGCATTTTCATTAACATAGGCTAAAAGGCCATATTCCCTGCCTTCAAACTCTATAACGTCAATGAGTTCAAAACTGAATACTTCTCCGTTTTCATCCTGGGTTTTTATGATTCTCGGATTCTCGCTTCCATTATTGCCTGACATTTTTCATCTCCTTTTGTCTAAATACTGCTGTAAGATTAGTATAGCAGAAGCAACGTCAACAAGCTCTTTATTTTTTGAAGGTTTTTTGTTT